>CAIJVL010000069.1 GCA_903824155.1 Candidatus Adlerbacteria bacterium | reverse complement strand
GGATAACATCATGGCAAAGCCCGCGTAAAAGAAGATGCCCTCCATGATGACGTAAAAGCCCACCAGGTCGTGCACGAACTTTTGGATATTTTCGGTGCCAATGGTGTTAAAGTTCGGGTCAAATACGCTCTTGGTAATATTTACCACAAAGTCGTCCTTTTCTTTAATCGAGGGAATAGTCTCGTACATTTTGTAGACATCGTCGGGGTCAAGCGCCAGCGTGTCGCAGCAGTAAATAAACGTGTCGGTGTGCACGGCCTCTTCATATGCCTGGCGCAAGAGGTACTGGCGAGCCTCGGGGTTGGTGATATGGCGATAAATTGCAAGCACAATGTTGTTGGCGGTCAAAGACTCGGCGGTAGAAAAGAAGCCCAAGTTCCACATGATCATGCGGCGCTCGTCCTCGCTTAGCGCGCCCTGCTTCTTCCACAGTTCGACATCTTGCTGCATCGAGACCTCTTCAGGCGTCCAGTTGTTGGCGACGCCTTTTTTGTAGTGCGTGCGCGCCCAAGGATACTTCATCGGAAGTATCTTGTTCGGATCGGTCGTTGAGCCCCCGTTGATGATTCCCATATAGTTATGCAGTAACTTCTTCTAATTTAGTAATTCTCGTTTCGTGATTGATGATGGTCATTGCGTCGGCGTCAACCGCTTTTGCAACGGCGTTAAGGGTGACTTGCATTTCTTCCAATAACTCACCATCAGCCGACTGCTGTTTTTGAACTTCAGTAACTTTGTTATCCAGATTAGTCAGTTGACGGTAGACTAAATCAAACCGTGCATCGTTTTTCTTTAGTTCAGTAAAGACCATATTAAAGCGCTCGTTCATGCCCTCTAAAATGTCCCTGTTTGTGGGTTCGTTTTTCTCCTCCATAGAGTTCTATTATGCGCCTCCAAAAGGCCCCTGTGCAAGGGGATTGCATACAGAAAAACACTAAACCGGCAGTTGTAAGGGGGGGTTGCTTTTTTACAGTAAATATGGTATTCTGGCACCAGTTGTATTAGAAAGGAAAACCCGTGAATTCAGGAAACATTCGGACGACATGCCACCTTGCTGGTCTTGAGATTGAGCACGAGGAGGGGCAAGAAAGAGTCGGTATCTATCTGCCCAATGGCCACGGCGCAATTATGATTGGCCGCGGTCTCGGTGGCCATCTGGTTATCACGGCGATCAACTGTTGCATGGTGGTAGGCCATGATGATTTCTCGGACGGGCCAGCCATTCGTGTTGTCCCGAATGAACCAAAGGTTATACCCGACGACAGTCCCAAGTTGCCGCCGAAGCAAGTGGACTATACGCCCGGCAATCATTAGCCGCACAAGCCCCGAGAAAGAAGCCCCCAGCTTCTTGCTCGGGGCTTCTTTTATTTTTGTATGTGAGTAGACACGGCGTGTCCACAGACTAGGCCGAGCAACTTTCGCACGCTTCGCCTATTATCTCTATTTTGGGGCGGTTGGTGACCGCTATAGACTCGCTGCCGAACTTCGGGATGCCTTTGGGTGCTTCGGGCAGGATGGCCGCTGCAATGACCGGCTGAGCTACCTTGATGGGCGAGAGAACCGACTGGCTAACCCCTACTTCGCTTGATTGCATTGAAGCGCTGCCGGTCGTAGTTGAGGCGCTGATTGTCTCGCGAACCGTCATGGCAGGCTCCTCGTGCGCTTGGCGCGGCAAGATGGCGATGGTCTCTTCGATTATGACGGTCGACATGGTCGGCTGGTTGTTCGATACGGCCGTTTCGTTCTTAGAGGCGCCGCCGAATTTGGCAAGGTCGACAGTCGACTTTTCAATACGTGATGCGCCCATGGTACGCAGGTAGTACGTGGTCTTAAGGCCAAGGCTCCATGCATACTGATAGATCTCTGAAAGGACCTTGCCGGAGGTGCCTCCGTAAAAGATGTTTAATGATTGCGACTGGTCTATCCAGCGTCCGCGCCATGCGGCTGCCTTTACAAGCCACTGCGGCTCAATTTCGAACGCTTCTTTGTACTTTTCGCGGAGCATAAGCGGTATTTCGTGTATCTGCTGGATGCTGCCGTCGTGATACTTTATCTTCTCGAGCATGTCGGCATTCCACAGGCCGAGCTTTTTGAGGTCCTCGACGAGGAATTCGTTAACGACCATAAAGTCGCCG
>CAIJVL010000068.1 GCA_903824155.1 Candidatus Adlerbacteria bacterium | reverse complement strand
GCAGCCCTTTCAATTTTAGGAGCGCTGTTTAGTTCTTACCGCACCGCATTACCCTTCAAAGAAATTGTGCGTCTTTGGCATTATGGGGTTGCCTTAAATATAGATCCTTATACCGCAACCATCGTATCTGTCTTCGCAGTGGGCGTATTAATCGGCCTTCGCAGTATTGAACGAGGTATAATGTTGCAGACAAGTGCAATTATAATTCGCGGATCAATCATTGAAGTGCGGTTGGATATCCAAGAAGGAATTTTTGAGTCGCTGAAGACGAGATTAGGTTCTACAAAGATTTTTCACCGTATTTCAGGTATCATGAGAATTGGAATCTTCGTACTAGGAAGCATGTGTGTAGGCTTCGTGGTTTTGGGACTATGGGCCACAATCCGCTCTCACTGAGCTCAAGAGGAATAGAAGATGAAATATGATCAAGATGCTGATGATGGATCGATCTGGTACATCCTAAAGCAAATACCAGGCGATAAAAGCATGTGGCCAGGGACAGTGCTAACCATTCTGTTTATTCTGGCAATGCTTTATCCTTTTCTCCATCTCTTTTTGGGATGGTGAAAAAATTCAAAGCAGCCCCGCGTAAAACGCGGGGCTTTTTGTGTCTCTTTTTTTAAAAAGTTTACAACCCCAACAGGTGGGCGATGTGCTCGCCTATGTGCGGCTCTTGCTCAACTTCGTTGAGGCGCGTCTCAAGATAGGCGTGCACCGCTTGTGCGTGCTGCTGGTCGTCTAACGGCAGAACCAAGTGCGGCGTAATGATGCCGCCGGTCGTAATGTAGAGGCGCGCCTGCCTGCCGGCAGGCAGGGATACATCGTCACCGTAGTCGACCCAAAATGATTTTAATGAACGGTACGGGTACAGCGTGCCGTCTACCGATATCCCGCGTGAGTTGATCTCAACGCTATGCTCTCGCGGACCGCGCATGGCCAGTGCGCCGATAGAGCCGGCGCACAGCAGTATTAATATGCCGAACAAAAGATTGCCCAGCCAGATCGAAAGGCCGGCCGCTACTACAGCCGATAAACCCAGCGCCCAATACCAGTCGTTGGTGCGATCGCGGTGCACGTGGGTGAGCACCTCCCAAGAAATTGATTGTTCTTCTTCGGGCATTTGCTGTTAAGTATACAATACGCAAAACCGCTCCGGATGAAGGAGCGATTTTGTTTTAACTTTCCATCTAAGCGCCAAGACTGATGCTGCCTGCAAACTAGTGAACGGTTACCGTGGCGCTGGTAACGTCACCGGTCGAACCGGTAAATACATAGGTGTATGTGCCGGGGGTTGTGGGTGCTGTTAACGAGCCAGTTGAGAAGTTGCCGCCGCCGTCAGCATGCACGGTGGCTACGTGGCTGCCGTTAAGCGTAATCGTTATGTTTTCTTCACGGGGGAAGCCTCTTCCGCCGAAGTTAAGCGTGCCTCCTGCTCCCACCGTAATATTGCTTTGATCAAGCGTGCCGGAGCTGGTTGGCGGGGTAGTAGTGCCGCCGGAGCCGCCCATTAGCGCAGCTACTTCAGCTTCGAGAGTGGTAACTCGTGCCTGCAGTGCAGCTACCGCATTTTGCAAGTCGGTTATGGCGTCACCGGTCGAGGTGCCCGTGCCCCCGCCCGTCGACGATGCTATGAGCGTGGTAAACGTCATGTCAGTTGAGGTTGCGGCAGAGGTGCTGGCACCCGTAGACCATGCTTGGAAGTGATACAGCGTGTTTGGCACAAGGCCCGAGAGTAATACCGAGTGGCTGGTTACCTGAGTCGGGTCAAGCGTGGTCGTGTTGCCGTACGTGTTGGTAGTGCCGTACATCACTTGCGAGTTAGAGCCTATGTCGGTGCTCCAGGTGATGGTCGCGCCGGTTTGTGTTGGTGTTGCGAGCACCGTTGAAATTACCGGAGCCGTGCTACTTGCAACGGGAGGCGTGGTAGTTGCCGTCGTAAAGGTCATGTCGCTCGAAGTCGCCATCGTACCCGAAGCATTACCGGTTACCACTTCGAAGTGATACAGCGTGTTGGGCGAGAGACCTCCCAAGAAGGAGGTGTGGCTCATAGAAGATGTCGAATTGTCGAACGTCGAGGAAGCGCCGTATGAGACGCTAGGACCGTAAAACACCTGTGCAGTGCCTGCTTGGTCACTAGTCCAAGAGATAGTTGCACCGGTGTCGGTTGTGGTTGATGCAATGTTAGATAGTACCGGCGCTACGCTACCATCCTGAGCGTGCGCGCGCACGGCAAGCGCGGTAAATCCGCTTACCAGCACCGCCGCCCCAAGCAGTACGCCGGTTATATACCGCGTAGTGATAATAGATGAGTTCATAAAGTATAATTTATATTTTTAATAGTGTGCATTGGCCCGTCCTGTTGATGAGCACTATATTCATACTACACTTGGAGCGCTGAAGCAGCGGTGAAAGGTATGCTGAAGAAAAATTCATAAAAATATAGAGATGCGCAGATCTAAAAAACAGTGTATTCTCTTTGCATTGGAGGAGTGGCTGAGTGGTCTAAAGCACCTGTCTTGAAAACAGGCGTGGGGCAACCCACCGTGAGTTCGAATCTCACCTCCTCCGCCAAAAATATATACACGTCAAAAGCGGTCCTCATGGACCGCTTTTGACCTCTCGAACGCTGCGCAATTGGCTAACCTAGGTTAGCTACTATGCTGCAGTTTGTATTGGTGATATTCTGCTGACTCTTCTTTCATTGCGCCCCATACGGCAAGGACCGTTATCACTGCGCCGGCGACTACAAGCGTCCACATCAGCGCGGTAGCCGAAAGTGCAAGGAAAGGGGTCGCAATAACTGCTAGGCCAAGAATGGCATTTACCCATTGCTGCCACATATAGATTTGCTTTGATTAAAGCTCTTGTAATGTCGACCGGCAGTGCCCTAGGGAGCACTGCACGCCGCAACTATATGCTATTGTGCATAAAATAACGGTGAAGGAAAATACACATACATACTCATGAAATTTTTAGGAATTGATTACGGCACCAAACGCATAGGGCTTGCCACTTCGGACGGAGGCGGCTCTATGGCCTTTCCACACTCGACCGTTAAGGCCGGCCCGGGAGCGCTTGCGGCAATTGATGAGCTAATACAAAAAGAAGGAGTCGAGAAAATAGTGCTGGGCGAGTCGCATAACTTTAAAGGCGAGGCAAACGCGGTGATGGAGGACATCGCCGAATTTAAAAAAGATCTGGAGGAGCTGACACAGCTGCCGGTCGTGTATGAAGCGGAGTTTCTTTCGAGCGCGGCCGCGGCGCGCCAGTACGAAGGGGACTTTGGCAGGGGAGAGAAGCCAAGCCAAGAGAAGCTTGATGCATCGGCAGCTGCTGTTATATTACAAAGCTATTTGGATAAAAATAAAAAGTAAAATATGGAACCCATTTCGATAGATGATTTTAAAAAGGTTGAGATAACCGTCGGCGAGATCGTAAGCGCCGAGCGTATAGAGGGCAGCGACAAACTTCTTAAACTCAAAGTAAATTTTGGAAGTGAGGAGAGACAGGTGCTCTCGGGCATTTCTGCGTATTTCCCTGATCCAAACGAGTTGGTTGGCAAGCGCGTTGCCTTTGCCACCAACCTCGCTCCGCGCATGATGATGGGCCTTGAGAGCCAAGCGATGATACTCGCCTCGGGCGGTGGGGACGAGCCACTTTCTCTTTTAACCTCAACCGCAGCACCGGGCTCAAAAATACATTAGTTGTTTTTGAGAGCGTGCTGTTTTTTCTCTTGGCGTTTATATTCATGCCAGGTCAAAACAATAAATGCGATGTCTAAAATTGAAATTACCAGCAGCAAAGGCGAATGCGTATGCGCCAGCCGGTACACTTGGTAGATAAAGAACGCGGAGGTAAAGCTCATCGAAACGGGGAACGCCCACAGCCGATCGCGGTACAGATTGTAGGAAAGGAACGCGTTCATGAGGCCATGAAAAAGGAGGTACACGCCGATAAATACGCGCGAACTTGGTGGCACATGCATAAGATGGTTTTGTGCGTAGGTAAAAGGGAAATCATCCCGGCTGCCTAAAAACTCCGAAACGCCAACGTATATAAAAGTGTGCGTAAACCAGTTGCGCAGCGCGGTCAGCAAAAAGATGCCGGTGAGCGTCTCCCATGTGCTGTTAAGGGCCTTAAAAAAGACGCCCGCCTCGAAGAGCTGATGCCAATATGTTTCGCGCAACCACTTCATGGGCTCAATTATTACCTATATTATGGTAGTGTGCACCTGTGCGATATTTGCCCCTGTAGTTTAATGGATAGAACTCCGGACTTCTAAGCCGGATATCGAGGTTCGATTCCTCGCGGGGGCACAAGTGGGGAATAGTGACTTTTGGCCAGAAATCAGTATAAATAAGGACACGCACGCTTAGCTCCGTTGGTAGAGCATCCCGTTTACACCGGGCAGGTCGCAGGTTCGAGTCCTGCAGCGTGCACCATTTACGTGCGAGTTCATGCTAGGATTTTAGCAATGATCAGCAAGACAAAGGTGGCTACGTTTCTCCTTAATCCCTATACCGACAAAGCGCTCGCGCTTTTGGCGATCATCCCGTCGCTCGGCAGCCTTTACGCATTTACCCTGCAGCTTATGGCGGGGCACTTCGACCCGTTCTCGTTCGGCATCGCGTTCTGGTGCGTCTTTACGATAGTGCCCATGCTTACGCGCCGTACGGCGACGCGCGTGTCGACAAGCCCGCTTGTCTGGTTTATTACCGCGGGTCGCACGTACTGGCCGTTCCTGCTGCCGTACCTTATTGATCGCGCACATTCCGTTGCTATCGCGCCTATGCCCGTAGCTGCGGGCGTATTTTGGATATCGATCAGCATCATGGTCTATTCGCGCATCGACCTTGGCCGCAATATCAGCTTTGTTCCCGCGCGTCGCGAGCTGGTTTCGACCGGCGTGTACGGATGGGTGCGCCACCCGATACACACCGGCCAGCTTCTGTTTTACGCAGCATACCTTTTGCGGTTCTTCTCGCTTGGAAACGTCGTGGTGTTGGGCATTGGTATGGCGTTCGTGATAGCCAAGACCATTGCCGAAGAGAACTTTTTGAGGGAAGACGAGGACTATCGCGCCTATTGCAAAAAAGTGCCATATCGATGGGTGCCGTGGGTCGCGTGATAGTATTTGAGTATGCAGGAAGCTTGGAAGTTTGATGAAAAGGTAGCCGAGCGTTTTGATCGCGAGGCTCATATGCACATACCAAACTACGAGGCAGTAGTGCAAAAATGCGTTGCTATTGCCAAACGCGCCTACCCCAATACGACCAATCCAAAGATCATTGATGTAGGCTCGGCTACCGGTTACACGCTTGCCGAACTTCGCAAAGCCGGGTTTGAAAACGTGTGGGGCGTCGACAACTCTGAAGCGATGCTTGAACGTTCGCGCGTGCAAGAGCAACTTATACTTTCGCATGCGTTCCCCAAACGCGAAGGGCCCTTCCATATGGTATTGGCCAACTGGACCCTGCACTTTATTATGGAGCGCCGCGCATACCTCGAAGATATTCGCAGCTCGCTTCGCGAAGGCGGCATTTTGATTTTGACTGACAAGATGACCTCGACGCCGTTTATCCACGAGCGCTATCATGACTTTAAACGGGCTATGGGCGTTTCTGAAAGTGAGATCGCCCGCAAACAGGCATCGCTTGTAGGCGTGCTCGAGACGCTTCCTCTGGAGTGGTATTTTGAAACGCTCAAGGATTTAGAATTCCGCAACGTGAGCGTTATCGATGCAGCGTATTGCTTTAACACGCTCATTGCGTTTAAGTAGGTTCGCATGCCTTACAATAAGGTGGTGAAAGCAGTTGCCGCTTTTATCTTTGTATTATTCATTGCCGCCGCCGGCACGGCTTTATATGCGCGCATCGGTGTCCTTGTGCCGCAGACCGCTGCGGTAGTATCGGTGCAGCCTATGGTACCGGCACCTGCGCCCCCGCCCGAAGTGCATATACTTGCCTTTGGCGATTTGATGCTCGACCGCCATGTGCGCCAAAAAATAGACACGAACGGCGGCGACTACCTATTTGAAAATATTAAAAAACTTTTTGCGGGCCAGGACATCATAGTCGCAAATGCCGAAGGCGTGTTTACCGACAACGATTCGACTGCGTCGTACGACAATCTGGTGTTTACCTTTTCAACCACGACACTGCCTCTTTTAAAGCAGCTTGGTTTTACTTTTTTCAGCCAGGCCAACAACCACGCGCTCAACTTTGGCTGGAAGGGGCTCACCGAATCAAAAAATAACATTGTCGCGGCCGGGATGGACTCCTTTGGTGACCCAGACAACGTAAACCCGGGGCCCTTGGTCACGCAAGTCAACGGCATCAAAGTGGCGTTCGTCGGCTACGATCAATTTTCGGCAAAGAATGGCGACGATACAAGCGCGCTTGCCGCTATCGCTACTGCCAAAGCACAGGGCGCATTTGTAATAGTGTACCCGCACTGGGGTATTGAGTATCAAAGCACAACCACAGAGTTTCAGCGCACAGAGGCGCACAGGTTTGTCGATGCGGGCGCCGATGCGATCTTGGGCGGACACCCGCACGTGGTCGAGCCGATAGAGATATACAACGGCAAAGCGATCTTTTACTCGATGGGGAACTTTATATTTGACCAACCGTGGGACGACACGCGCGAGGGGCTCGGGATAGGCCTCTCGCTTACCGACACAAGTGTTACTTACACGCTCCAACCGTTTGAAATCCAGTTAATGCAGCCCACACCCCTACAAAATGCATTCCGCTCTATCTACCTTTTGGGCCTTTCCGAAACGGCAAGTACCACCGACCAATCTTTGCGCCCTGCTATCGCAACCGGCAGCTTTGTGTTACAGAGATAGTATGGAACTGATTCCGGAAGTCATATATGAAGACGACGTGCTGTTGGTGGTAAATAAACCGGCGGGGATGATCGTGTACCCGGACGGCAAGCACGACTATCCGGCCCTTTCGCATTGGCTAGATAAAAGGTATGGCGCAGGGAAGTATCACTTTGTACACCGCATCGACCGCGAGACGTCGGGCGTGTTGGTCGTTGCGAAAGACGAAGAGACCCATCAATTTTTAAAAGAGCAGTTTCAGGACCGCGAGATACAAAAGACCTATCGCGCGTTTGTCTTGGGCAACCTTAAAGACGAGCGGGGGATGATCAACAAGTCAATTGGAAGTTCGCGCGGGGGCTCGGGGCCGCGCTCGGCCAAGCAGCCTACCGGCACCGTGCGTGAGGCTCTCACTATATATAAGACACTCGGGCGCGGGCTGGGAACCACGTACGTAGAGGTGTTTCCTAAAACCGGCCGTACGCACCAGATACGCGTCCACTTTTCGGCCATCGGACACCCTATCATTGCCGATGTCCTCTATGGGGCGAAGGGGGGCACGAGGCTTTTGGGATTTAACCGCCTAGCGTTGCACGCTCTCTCTATTGCTATAACCCATCCAAACGGTAAAACAATGACTTTTAGCGCCCCGCTTCCACAGGATTTCCTTACAGCTGAGGCAGAATTGCGCAAAGCGTAAGGCTATGTTACAGTCTTTTGGCTAACTAAGTATGGTCAAATCAAGCGTAAAAATCTCCCCGGTCAACATGAAAGAGCGCGCGGCCCTCGGCCTTCGTTCGGGTGACACCGTGCGTGTCTGGCAAAACATCGTTGAGCTTAAGCAGGGCAAGGCCGCCAACAAAAAGGAGGTGGTCACCAAAAACATGCGCAAGCAGGCGTTTGAGGGCCTTATCCTTGCCGTTAAGCACGGCACCGAGCCGGGCTCTATGTTTACCGTACGCAAAGTTTCAAGCGGCGTAGGCGTCGAAAAGATCTTTCCGCTGTACTCGCCGATGATCGACTCTATCGAGGTATTGCGCCGCACCCGCACCCGCCGCTCCAAGTTGTACTTTATCCGCCGCAAGGCTTCGAGCGAGGTTAAGCGCGCAATGCGCCGCCAGCAAATGGTCCCCAAGTTGGAGGCCATTGCCGAGAGCGAGGTAGTTGAGGAGGTTGTAGCTGATACCACTCCTGAAGTTGTCGCAGAGGCAGCTGAGTAAAAATTTCAAAAATAGACAAAACAAAAAATCGGCACGTGCCGGTTTTTTAATTTCAGCATGATTGAAAAATAAGCTAATGCTTAGTATAGTGGGCGAGAAGTCACATGCCCAGGTGGCGAAATTGGTAGACGCACTACCTTGAGGTGGTAGCCCCCGCAAGGGGTTGGAGGTTCGAGTCCTCTCCTGGGCACAGAGAAAAATCCCCGCAAGGGGATTTTTCATTTCTGATACAATACGCAGATGCGTTTATTTTTTGCTCCGGTGCTCGTATCGATTTTAGTTTTTGCACTTGTGGGGTGGTGGGGTGGGGCGGAGGCTTTTGTTTTGACTTTGGCGCTCGCCATGCTCGAGGTGTCCCTTTCTTTCGACAATGCGGTGGTTAACGCCAAAGTGTTGGGGCAGATGCAGCCGCATTGGCAGCATCGTTTTCTAACGTGGGGCATGCCTCTGGCCGTGTTTGGCGTGCGTTTTGTCTTGCCTATACTTATTGTTGCGGCTGCGGCACTTGCTTCGCCATGGCGCATCGCAATGCTGGCCTTTCAGGACCCGCTCGAGTATTCGGTGCTGCTGTACAATGCTGCGCCCGCAATACACGCTTTTGGCGGCGCGTTCCTTTTGATGGTTGCGCTCAAATACTTTTTTGACGAGGAAAAGCGCGTGCATTGGCTGGGCGCGCTCGAGAAAAATTTAACGCGGCTGGGGCAGGTTCGCGCAATTGAAACGTTGCTAGTGCTCGGTGCGGTGCTTTGTTTGGGTCTGACATCCGCGGCCATGTCCGCAGTACTGCTTTCGGGTCTTGCCGGCGTTGTTTTGTATTTGCTGCTGGAATTTTTTACGCAAAACCTTACGCGTGGCGTACAAAAAACTGCCGCGAGCGGAGGCTTTGCGTTATTTATCTACCTCAACGTGCTTGATGCGGCCTTTTCGCTCGACGGGGTAGTGGGCGCGTTTGCATTGACCACGCAGATATTCATCATTCTTGCGGGGCTCGGGATAGGCGCGTACTTCGTGCGCAGCTTTACCGTTTATCTTACCCGCAAGCGCACGATAGAGACTTTTATCTATCTGGAGCATGGCGCACACTGGGCGATCTTTAGTTTGGCGCTGTTTTTATTTGCGGCGCTGTTTACCAATGTGCCCGAGGTAGTGCCCGGCATGGTCGGTTTAGTCTTTGCGGTGCTGTCATTTCTTTCCTCGCGCAAAGTCCTTAAAGCAATTAAACGGCAGGCGCAGTTGTAAGCCGGCGCCTGCCTGCCGGTAGGCAGGCTCGACTTTTGGTCGTAAAAAAGATATATATAGAGCCACGCCTGCCTGTCGGTAGGCAGGGACAAGCTGTCCCAATGGTGGTCGTAGCTCAATGGTAGAGCCCTGGTTTGTGGTACCAGTTGTTGTGGGTTCGAGTCCCATCGATCACCCTCGTTTTTATCTGAATCGCTTCCGCAGTGAGATTAAGATCCGATACAAAAGCATACGGCACATGATATTATTTGGATACCATGAAAAGATTCTGGTTGGTATTTGCGGCTATTTTTATTTTTCTAATTTTAGTCACATTCGGAGCAATGCAATTCTCCAGGTCTTGGTTGTTACTACCATTTACGGGGACTCAAGAGAAGACGGTATACACGGCAACATGTAATGGTTTTTCGATTTCTCTCAAGCTCGAATTGGCGCCATATGCTGCTGAGGGAGAAGATGTCGCAAACTATGGTTTTTATTATGAAAAAGGCGGGTCAGAAAGACAAATTGATAACTCTTCGTCCCAAGTTGCTTACTCTTATAAAGGTGCTCAGATCCGTATGTTTGAGAAAACAACAGACGTAAATCAAGCCAGTAACAGCATCAATAAGAATGCTGGTGAGTTCGATGCTTTAGTTCTTTGGTCGGATAGCGTGTCAAACAAATTTTCCCAACAGGAGTTCGATGACATAGGCACTTGCTTTTCAGCGAACTTAGAATCATTTAATTCCTCCATTCTACAACTCCCATCCTTGTTGCCGCCGAACGATATGTCCTTATTAGAACCTCATCAGATTGATGGGATAGTATATGCATCGTTTCAGTCGGCAGTACTAAGGAATAAAACAACTTACGTACCTCAGGCTCCTCGTATAGACTTTGCAACAGCTCCATCTATATTGAGTGTGTCACCTTCGGCTACTCCAGGCTCTCAAGTTGAAGTCTCCGGAAAGAATTTTCTCTCTACCGGGAATGTAGTATATGTAGATAATACCGAGGTTGGTTCGTTCTCGTCCGACAGCACTGGTACGAAAATTCTCTTCACTCTCCCTTCCACGACTTCCCTTGGAGATCACAGTCTGACAGTTAAGTGGCCGAGTTTGGGTAACTGGGCAGGCGTGGCGTCAATCACAGTTGTGCCAAACTGATTGAGAGGCCTTGAGCCGCTGTCTATGAAAGAATATGGAATGAAATAGGCTTTATTCTGAAAGCTCGAAAACTTAGAGGCTGTACTGCTTAACTCCCTTAGGAAATCAACGATTGGTTTTGGGTTACGAATCGTTAGGCACCCAATTTTAAGTTGTTGATTTTGAACCACTTTTTGAGTGGATTTTGAAGCAACCCTAACGGTTATATAAACCCAAAAGAAGCTGGAGAAGCGTTAGGGAACCCTGAACTCATAAAAAAGAAAACACCCGACATGAAGTCGAGTGTTGATTCCGAAGAATGTTTCTTCAGGATGGCAATTTGCCGAGGATAGCGAGGATGACAAGAACCACTGGACCTCCTACACCGATGGCGTAGCCAAGAGGAGTGATTATTTTAAGCAGCGAGTCATTCAGCTTAGTCGAAGTGTGTACTCTGGATGTCATAGTTTTCTTCCTTGCTAGGTTAGTGATGAAAAAGGATGTATCCATGCCGGACTGACTCTTCGAGCCATGTGACGGCAACTGCAAGTCCAATGATGCCAAAGAGCCTGCGACTTGCAAACCAACTATGCCGCATGGTCGTGAAATCTTGGTGACTGAATACGAATACGCGAACACCGTTTTGATCTTCTCGATCAAGCTGTTCCAGCTCGGTCATACGGTCGTCCAAGTATTTAATCCAGTTGTCGGCACGCAGTGTTGCGTTCAGAAGTACAAGATGCATACAGGCTCCAACTAAACTGATAACGAATCTTACCAGTTCTGGCTGTGTCGTTTGCACTATGCCAAACACAAGTGGCAGTGCGATAGTGTTGAAGACAAGAAACATCTGCACTCGACTCCACTGCGTCTGCATGTAGCCATTGCGCAGAGTTGCAAGGGAAGTGTAAATCTGAGGTTCACCATCACGCATCAATCGCCCCTTCCGTCGTATGGTTTAGATCAATCTTTGGAGATTATACCATAAATTAGAAAATCCGCCATACTTACAAGGATAGAAAACTAGAGTGGCTGGAACCGCAAAAGCCTCAAATAATGAGGCGTATTTTGGTGGTTCTTAACTTACTCGTATCTGTGGGGTTGTGGAACTATATCCAAACAATTTTGAACCCTTTCTTGAATCTGTTTGCTGGGCACATAGCCTTTATTCTTAAAGCTTGAGAACTTAGAAGCTACGCTGCTTAGCTCCCTTAGGAAGTCCACTATTGGTTTTGAGTTCCGAATCGTTAGGCACCCCTGAAGGTTCATTCGTTGTTTCAGCAGCAAAATGACGCACGCACCCCACAACGGCGGGGCGGTTTTGAACGTGCAATTTCAGGGCCTTCGATTTTTGGTATTTCCCATGACACTTCAAACCGACCTAACGATACTTTGAACCGTTTCACTTAAATTAAAAGAAAAAGCCGCCCTATGGAAGGGCGGCTAGTCTGTTCTTAAGTCGTTCACTATGGTTTCCGAATTTGTTTACGCGTGCGTTAGTAAAGTCTGAAGCTGTAAGTTGTCTCCCGAGCCGTAACTCAAGGCACCCTACGCAAAGTACTTTGTAAGGAGGCACTTCTTTTTTAAGAGTTGCCGCCGTCCAGACTTCGTCGCACACATGAAAAAATTCTTTGCCCTTTTCAGTGTCTGTACCACAGTCAACACAAATCATGTCGATGTCCTGCTCGTTCATCTACTCACTCCTTTATCATTGATTCACTGCTGTTTCGCTTTTTTGCTAAATACAACAGAAACAACGAAGTCATTACCGGTCGATTCACCAGTGGCCCAAGCTGCCAAATGCGAATTGATTGAACTCACTTCGAAAGTTGAATCCAATTTCTCCTGAGCTTCTATCGCAGAATTTATCTCCTTAGAAAACTCCTCTAAACCGGCATCAGTGACTTTAGGTGTCCAGAAGAATTTAACTCTCTTTGTCATAGGAACCCCTTTGCGTTAAAAATCAAGCTAATTATATAATAACCTATTTATATCTAAATGTCAATAAAAGAAAAGGCCTTTATTCTGAAAGCTTGAGAATTTAGAGGCTATGCTGCTCAACTCCCTTAGGAAGTCCACTACTGGTTTTGGGTTACGAATCGTTAGGCACCCCCGTTTTTCTATTCTCATGAAAACATCATGATCTATAGGCTATTATGTTTATATAGAGCAACGTATTATAAACAAAACGACTTTAACGAAACAGAATGTGTCTAAAATAACAAAGTCGGATGAGGAGGAGTTAGTCATTGCTCGCAAAGAAATTGTTTTTCAAAAAGAAGAGAAAGAAAAGCGAGCGGCAGAGTTGGTCATTGCTGACAAAGAAAAAGAGAAGCGTGCAGAAGAGTTAGGTATTGCTAACACGGAGAAAGGAAAAAGAGCAGCGGAATTAGGCATTGCTAACATAGAGCTTGCTTTTCAAGATGAAGAGAAAGGAAAGAGGGCAGAAGAATTAACTATTGCCAACAAAGAACTTGTCTTTCAGAATGACGAGAAAGAAAAGCGAGCCGCAGAGTTGCTCATTGCTAACGTAGAGCTCGCCTTTCAAAACAAAGAGAAAGAGAAGCGGGCAGAAGAGTTACGTATTGCGAACATAGAACTCGCCTATCAAAACGATGAGAAGGAAAAGCGGGCAGAAGAACTAACCCTTGCGAACAAAGAGCTTGCCTTCCAAAACAAAGTTAAAGAAAAACGAGCTGCTGAGTTAGTTGTTGCTAACGAAGAGCTTGCCTTCCAAAATAAGGAGAAAGAAAAACGAGCCGCTGAGTTATTTATCGCAAACAAAGAGCTTGCCTTCCAAAATAAGGAGAAAGAAAAGCGAGCGGTGGAGTTGAACATTGCAAACATAGAACTTATATTTCAAACCGGGGAGAAAGAAAAGCGAGCAGCAGAGTTGGTCATTGCTGACATAGAACTTGCCTATCAGAACAAAGAGAAAGAAAAGCAAGAAATTGCAAATAGGGAGCGCGAGCAAACCATCTCATACGCGGAAGGTATTTTAGGCACCATGCGCGAACCTTTGCTGGTCTTAGACAAGAATTTGCGGGTAAAGAGCGCAAATGACGCCTTTTACAGAACATTCTCCATTACCACGAAAGAAACAGAGGGAACGCTCGTGTATGAATTAAAGAATCGTCGATGGGACACGCCCCAATTGCGTGAAGCACTTGAAAAAATCTTGCCACAGAAGTCAGCGTTTAACGATCTTGAAGTTACGTTCGACTTTCCGGACAGCGGGTCGAAGGTCATGTTACTCAACGGACGCAGGCTTATACAGAGCGAAAAGGGTGAGGAGCTTATGCTTCTTGCAATGCAAGATATTACCGAACAGAGAGTCCTCCAGCAGCGCAACGACAGCTTTATGAGTATGGCAAGCCACGAACTGAAGACGCCAGTGACCACTATAAAAACGCTCATACAGATCCTCCAGGTACAATATAAAAAAAGCAAAGACGCAACGCTTGTCGAGTACCTCACCACGATTGGCCAGCAAATTGAACAATTGACGAAACTCGTGGTCGATCTTTTGGATGTTTCAAAAATCAAAGCCGATAAATTCGAAGTCGAAGAAAAGACCTTCGATTTCGACGCTCTGGCGGCGGAAATAGTTAAAAGCTGCCAGCTTCTCTCACCGCAGCACACTATTACGGTTCAAGGGGTAACAAACGTACAGATTAATGGAGACCGCAACAGCATCAGCCGCGTGTTCATCAACCTTATTACCAACGCAATCAAGTATTCCCCCGATGCAGACAAAATCATCATTACGCTCTCTCATGCAGAAACAGGCGTATGCGTGGGTATTAAGGATTTTGGCATAGGGATAGCCGCGATTCATCAAGATAAAATCTTTGAGCGTTTCTTTCAGGTTGGGAATGAAAGAGGGCAAAGCTTTGCGGGTCTAGGCATTGGCCTTTATATTTCTGCGGCTATTGTGGCACAGCACCGAGGCCGCATATGGGTTGAAAGTGCCGAGGGCGAGGCCGCTCGACTGGGCGACAAGGGTCCTGCGGGAGTGGGTTCCACGTTCTTTTTTGAACTTCCGATACAAAAGGTATGAAGAAAAAAATATTGGTTATCGATGATAATACGGGGGTTTTGTTTGCCATACAGAAAGCATTGGATCTAAAAGATTATGATGTGCATGTATCTGAAACGTTTGTCGGGGTTGATGGGGTAGAAAAGGTAGCGCCAGACTTAATTTATCTCGACATCTCTCTTGTCGGGAAGGACGGGCGCGAGGTCGCTCAAGAACTCAAGGGCGACGAGAGAACAAAACATATCCCGATAGTTATACTTACTGCGTACCCCAACGCCAACGAACTGGCAAAGGAAGCAAGAGCAGATGACTACCTTTCCAAACCTTTCGAACTCGCAGACCTTTGGGAAATGACGGCAAAGCATACAGCCTGATTGGAAAGTATTTGTTAGGGTTGGACAATAGAGTGAGTCAGGGGGTGGGGTAAAGTGTAGGAATGTAGATGGTGGCATCGTTTCTAAGCTCAAATACAGTTCTAACATCCTCTACGACGGCACCCCATGTAGTTAGTGTTTATTCGCTCGTCTTGCCGTCGAAGTGTTCGGCATCTGCTTCGGCATCCGCTTTTGTTTTATGTATGACACCATCGCGGTGGTTAGGCGGAGCGTAAAGAGTATAGAGCTTCATATCTTCGATGGAAGAGGTATTTAGTATGTTGTGCTTTGTTCCGGCGGGCACCAGTACGGCGACTCCAGCGCTCATCTCATGTTCCACTCCGTCGAGCACCGCTTTTCCAATACCTTGCTCGCACCGTATAAACTGATCAAGTTTGTGTATCTCTTCACCAATATCTTCTTTTGGCTTCAGGCTCATAACCACCAGTTGGCTATATTTCGCTGTGTACAGAACCTTTCTAAAATAGTCATTTTCTAAAGTGTCTTTTTCTATCTTTGTGATAAATCCTTTCATGAAGAGCAGTGTAACAACAACTTTATGAATATGAGCTGAATTGCGTTACTACATACTACATTTGCTATAGTAGCTACTATGTTTGATGAGCTAAAACAGCAATTGTACTTTGTATGGATATTGCTGGAGGTTGTAGCGATCTGGCTTTTGGCTGGCGTCGGCTACTACTATGTAATTGTCATAGCAGGGATAGGAGACGTGTATAGCTATCATCCATTTGGCATTGCCGCGTACTATCTTTTTTGGGTTGCTCTAACGCTCGCCGCATTTCGGCATTTTTATAAAGAGCGAGAAAGAATTGAATGGCACGCGTCGATGTTCGTTGCCATTTTTCTCGGAGTCATCGGAGTGGCTTGGTATCTTTTGTATATACTGCCCCAGTTTCCGCCCGTACACTGGGCAAGTGAATGGGAGCCGCCTGCCGAGCTGTTCTACGCATCTCCATGGTACTTCCTGCCTAAATCGATAGAAATAGGACTGCAGCAGCTTTTGCTTGCAGCCATGGTGCTTGCGTTTGATATGCGCAAGCTCCCGCTGAATAAAATTGCGCTGTGGTCTGCGGCGCTCTTTGGCGGTATGCATTTGCTGCTCGTGTTTAACGGGTCATCGCTTGCATACACCGCGTTCTTTACGGCGTCGGCAGTGGTTGCCGGTTTTATATTCCCGTACCTTATGCTGCGCGTGCGAAACGGTTTTATATACTCCTACTTTTTACACTGGGGATTTTACGCCGCAGTTATTGTGCTGGCACGGCTCTTCTTTGCGTAGTTCGTATTATTTGGTGAGAGATGCAAAAGCAAGAGCGGGTTTCGCTGGCCTGATAACAATGAATCTTTTTTTCCAGCCCTTAAGAAAGTTTGCGACTGAAATATGCAGCTCTCCCGATTTTGCCGCAGGGTCGTTGTAGTACACCGTGTCGTTGTCGATGCCGTCTATGACCACTAGGTGGGGAATGGTGCTTTTAGGGTCAAACTTGTAGTGCACCGATGCGATAACGGGGCCGTCTGCCAGGTATTTTGTAAGCCCCGCAAGCGCGGTGCTTGAGGCTGACTTTCCCAGATCGTAGCTGTTGCCGTTGAGGCCGTAGTTGTTGGCCAATGAAATGAGGCCTTTGTATGTCCATCCGGCGTTTGTCGCATACGCGCCCGCGGCGATGCCTTGCTTAAGCAAAGCGTTAACCGTTACGGCGTCGGGCGCGTAATAATCGATCACCATGGCCAAACTCGTCACGCCGCACCCCACCTTTTGCCAAGGAGGGCTCTGTATATCCTTAAATTGGGAATAAAAGGGGACAGCGGGTATGGAGGGCGGGACCGGCACGGAGAATAACATTTACACTATTGTTCCATGTACGAAAAAGGAGCGGAAGTTTACTTTCTGTGCATTATATTGCTTAAATAAATCGCGCGTTCTACCGCTCTACGGTGACCGGCGTTCCCAAGACGGTCCATTGGTACAGTTTTTGTGCTTGGTCGGGCGGCAAATTAACGCAGCCGTGCGACCAAGGCTCACCAAAGTGATTGTGCCAGTATGCGCCATGGATAACCGCACCGTCTACCGTAAAGTATAAATTCCACGGCACGCCGGGCAGGTCGTAATCTTGGTCGCTCACGCCGGGTATGGGGCCCTGCATGTAGCGGCTCGGGGTCTTTTTGTAAACAGTAAAGTGTCCGGGCAAGGTAGGGGTCATTTCAAGGCCTGTGGAAATAGGCTCCTCCATAAACAATGTGTCGCCGTCATACGCATAGAGCATTTCGTGCGAGAGATTAACTACAATGCGTTTGGTGGTTGAGGCGACAACGCCCGGCTTGCTTTGGCTGTCGCCATTATCTGTAAAGGGCCGTACGTCCTCGGCATCGTCAGCTACGTACCAATCACCCTTTACGCGTTCGGGGTAGCGGATCTCTCCGTCAAAAATAACTTTGTACCAATTGTGCCCATCTGCGGCGGTGGTGGAGGCTTCGACTTTTAGTACTATGCCCGTGCGTAGGCGCGTAACGATGGGGAATTGCGTGCCGGGACCGGAGCGCATGTTGACGCACGTGCCCGTGTATGACCAGTCGCAGCCGCCTATTATTTCTATGTAGTTAAAAAGCGGCGATTGAACAATGATCGGGGCTTGTCCGGTGGTTGAAGCTACTTCCTGCTGAGGTACAATAGCTGCCGCCGGCAAAGCCGTCATTTCATACGGTAGTTTAAGTACCAAAAAACATCCCGCCACGATAGCGCCGAGCACAATCGCAACAAAAGCCAGTCTATGCTTTAGTTTTTTCTTCACCAGCCCATAGTAGGTGAGTTTGAGCGTATGTACAATTAACAATGTAAAAAACTGTTACATGTTCGCTTCGGCTGCTTCGCTCTCTATTTGGTTGGCAATCTGTACCGCCACCTCTTCGGCGGTATCAACGCTCATGCCAGGCCTACCGGCGCTCGACTCGTACTTTTCGCCGGCTGAGTTTTTGCCAAAGTCGGTTGCCGTCATCTTGGGATGAAAGACGCTGACGATAATATGGTCGCTCTCCAATTCCTGCCGCGCCGTAAGCGAAAGGGAGTTGAGCGCATATTTGGTCGAAGAGTACGCGGCGAGGCCCGGGTAATAATTTTTAGATACCATTGAGCTGACGTTTAAAATAAGTCCGCCTCCTTGCGCTCGCATGATGGGTATTACGGCTTGCATTGCGCGGAGCACGCTGAAGACATTTAACTCCATGACGCTCTTGTACGTATCCAGGTTTATACTCTCGACCGGCGCGCGCATCCCTTGTCCGGCGTTGTTTATTAATATATCGATGCGGCCAAACTTCTCTTTGGTTTCCTGCATGAGATTGAGTATGTCTCCGGCGTTGCGCATGTCGGTGGGTACCGCCAGCGAGTTTGGAATTTCTTTCTCTAAACTTTTAAGCGTGTCGGCCGAGCGGGCAGCCATTACCACTTTTGCTCCGCGCTTGCTTAGTTCGTGCACCAGCGCCAACCCAATGCCGGCTGAGGCTCCTGTTACCACCACCACTTTATCTTTGATTTCCATATCCAGAAAATGTACCACGCATAAGATGAGAAATTGATGTGTGCCGGTGTTACAATAGCCGCATGGCAAGAAAGCCGGAGGACAAAATAAAGACGATGGCGCTTTCGATAACCAAATGGGTAGGCTCTCTGGAGTCGATTGTCATCCACACGGTTATCTTTGTTCTGAGCTTTGCGACCGTAGCGCTTGGCGTCTTTTCTTTTGACCGGATGCTGTTGGTGCTGACCACTATCCTTTCTCTTGAGGCAATCTACCTTTCTTTATTTATACAGATGACTGTCAACTTTACGACCGAGACCATCGAAGAGGTCGAGCAGAATATTGATGAAATCCAGGAAGACGTCGGCGAGATACAGGAGGATATCGATGAAATGCAGGAGGACGTCGAAGAGCTGCAGGAGGATGTCGAAGAGATGAGCGAGGATGAAATAGAGGAGGAGGCAACCGAGGCCAAGCAGCAGCAGCGGCTCGAGCAGATACACGAAGGGTTGTTAAAGCTCATGCAGGATGTTGAGAAATTACAGCACAAGCAGTAAAGTACAAAGACATATAACCGTATGAAAGGATTTAGAGATTTTATATTGCGCGGCAACGTCATCGACTTAGCGGTGGGCGTGGTCATCGGCGCCGCCTTTAACTCGGTGGTGCAAGCTTTGGTTAAGGATGTGCTGACGCCGTTTATAGCCGCCCTCGTAAAGCAGCCTGACTTTTCAAAGCTGCAGTTCACCCTGCACGGTAGCATGTTTTTGTACGGTGACTTTCTTAACGCGCTAATCTCGTTCATTATTATCGCGGCAACCATATACTTCTTTGTGGTACTGCCGGTCAACAAAATGATATTGCGCTTTAAGGGGCCGGCTAAAAATCCCGCCAAACCTGCGGAAGAGGTCCTGCTCGAAGAGATCCGCGACCTACTTAGGGAGAAAAATACCAAATAGAGTGATATAATCGTCACATGCCAGAAGAATCACATCACCCGAAGCGCAAATTAAAAATCCCTTCCATTGAGTTAACCCCCTCTGTTTCGATACTTATTGCCGGCGTTATCATTGCGGGCGCTATTATATTTACCAATCATCCAGGTTCTACCGCCGCTGCCGCAAACGCTGCAGGCAATACGGGCGCTGCGGGCGGCACGGTTGCTGCAGCCAATGTCCCGGCGCCTTCAGCAAGCGACCATATTATAGGTTCGCCGACGGCGCCTATCGTTATGGTCGAGTACTCGGACTTTCAGTGTCCGTACTGCCAAATGATCTATCCTTCGCTCAAGCAGATACAAAGCACCTCGGGCGGACAAATAGCGTGGGTGATGCGCGAGTTCCCGCTGTACCAGATACATCCCAACGCGATGCCGGCCGCCAATGCCGCCGAGTGCATTGCAGAGCAGCTGGGTAATGATGGCTTTTGGAAGTTTGCCGACGATGACTTTAACAATCAGGCAAACATTGGCGCGGCCTTCTTTACGGCCGAAGCGCAAAAGCTGGGCGTAGACATGACCAAATACAACTCGTGCATCAGCAATTCTACGTACTTACAAAAAATAGAAGGAGAAACAAGCGATGCCGAAAATAGCGGCGGCAACGGCACGCCGTTCACGGTCGTGATCAATACCAAAACCCACAAACAGTACCCGATTTCGGGCGCGCTGCCTCTGGCGCAGCTGCAGGCGGTCATCGCACAGGCCCAGGCAGGCAAATAGGCCGGCGACTAACATCGGTAATAAAGAGGCTCCAAAGTAGTCTATACTTAGAGTTAGCTTTATTTAATTAACATTTTGATTATATGGAAGGAGAAGGTCTGCCTTTTGTAGGGGTCACGGGCGAGCGTTTGCGCATAGCATTGCTTACCGCAGTTATTTTGTTCGCGGTCTTTTTGGCAGTGCAGGTGCTCTCTACGCTTGAGGGTTTAAAGTACATAGGTAGCGGTGTTGCCGCAACCAATACCATTAGCGTTTCGGGCCACGGCGAGGCTCTGGGCGTGCCGGATATCGCTACCTTTAGCTACAGCGTCGTTTCGGATAAGCCTACCGTTGCAGCGGCGCAGGCCGATGCCACCACTATGGCTAACGCAGTCACTGCGTATCTCAAGAGCGCCGGCGTTGACGAAAAGGATATCCAAACCAGCGACTACTCGATACAGCCGCAGTATGAGTACCAAAATGCGGTGTGCCCGACCGTGGCGCCCGTTACTAACGGCTCGGTCAGTTCGGCCTCGGCCGTCTACTGTCCGCCGGGAAAGCAAACGCTCACCGGCTATGAGGTGCGCCAGAGCACTACCGTTAAAGTTCGCGATACGTCCAAGGCAGGCGACTTGCTTGCAGGCGTAGGCTCTAAAGGCGCTACCGAAGTATCGGGCCTCACCTTTACCTTCGACGATCCTAACGCGACACAATCGCAAGCGCGCGACAAAGCTATTGCCGACGCCAAGACCAAAGCAGATGCATTGGCCAAGCAGCTTGGCGTCTCACTGGTACGCGTCACTTCGTTTAACGAAAATCAGGGCGGCAACTATCCGCAGCCCGTTGCCTACAATACGGCAGCAGGCTCAACCGCCACCAAGGCAGTGGCGCCCGAAATCTCAGTAGGGCAGAACAACGTCACCGACGACGTCACCATCACCTACGAAATCAAGTAAAAGCAGGATAGATTGACTAACCCTCAAATAAGGAGTACTATAGAAAAAAGCCCCGAGAGGGGTTTTTTCTTAGGAAAATCTAACTTTTACCCTATGCCAAATTATCTTAAAGAGGTTCGCGCAGAAATGAAGCATGTGTCGTGGCCCAGCCGCAATCAGACCATCGTCTACACTATCGTGGTCGTAGCTATTTCGCTTTTTACCGCGCTCTACCTTGGCGCATGGGATTACCTCTTTACCGCATTGATCCAAAAAATCGTCTAACGAATAATTTAGCTAGCTAAATTAAACATTAAAGAAAGAATTGAATTAATTTATGAGTAAACAAGATACATCAGTAGGGCGCGCATGGTACGCGATACACACCTACGCCGGATACGAAAACGCCGTAGCCCGCAACCTTAAGCAGCGCATCGACTCTCTTGGCTTGCAAGAGAAGATCTTTAGCGTGGTTGTCCCGACCGAGCGCACCGTCAAAATTAAGGGCGGCCGCAGGGTGGAAGAGGAGGAAAAGGTATACCCTGGCTACGTGTTGGTAGATATGATCGTCGACGACCAGTCGTGGTTTGTCGTGCGCAACACGCCGCGCGTCACCGGCTTCGTAGGCTCGGGCGTTAACCCGGTACCGCTTAAGCAAAGCGAGGTAGACGAGTTGATGGGCCGCATGCAGGCAACCGAAGGCACCGTTAAACACGCTATCGACGTTGCGGTAGGCGACACGGTTACCATTGTTGACGGTCCATTTAAAGAACTCGACGGCAAAGTAGGCGAGGTAGACGAGTCGCGCGGCAAGGTAAAGGTGCTCGTGGCGATGTTCGGCCGCGAAACGCCGGTGGAGCTCGACTTCCTCCAAATCAAGCGTATATAGCATTTTTCCAGAAATTAAGGTATAACTTCCAGACACTTATATGGCAAAGAAAATAGTTAAAAAGATAAAGATCATCGCAAGCGGCGGTGCGGCAACCCTTACCCCGGCTATGGGTCAGGTGCTTGGCCCTGCTGGCATCAACATCGGCGAGTTCGTTAAGAAGTTTAACGATGCCTCCAAAGAGATGCGCGGCGACATGGTCCCTGCGGAAATTTCCGTATACGAGGACCGTACATACACTTTTGTACTTAAGACTCCTCCGGTATCAAGCTTGATACTCAAGGCTCTCGGTAAAGAGAAGGGCAGCGGCAAGCCGAACACGGCTAAAATTGGCACGCTCACCAAGGCTCAGGTTAAAGAGATAGCCGAGCGCAAAATGCCCGACCTCAATGCCAACGACCTCGAAGAGGCAATGAAGACCGTAGCCGGCTCTGCCCGCTCAATGGGTGTAGACGTCAAATAATTTTTTTACAATAGCTAAAACACCCCGCTAGCGCGGGGTGTTTTTATATCGTATATTTGCCTCAGTTTAGTTGTCATAACCAAGGAAAGGGCTACCTGATGAAAATACCCTACGTTGTCGGCATTGTTATGGCGGTAAGCGCGCTGTCTCATCTCCATGCACAGACGATAGCAACGCCAAAGAGCGACCGCCTGCCGTTGAGGACCTGCTTTGCCGGATCTCCAAAGAGCATCGCTGAATTTCTTGTTCCCAGTCTTCAGAGCGACGTAAGGTTTGCGGCCAAAAACTACATGAACTATCTCAACTGACACCCAAAAGCCCGGAGCAATCCGGGCTTTTTGTTTTTATATAAGGCGTGTAGGATGGGCGTATGATCTAGTGAGCTCCATAGGTGTTTTTATTTAGCTAACGCATAACACTATGGAAAATAATACGGACTATATTTTTATTGAAGGTTTGAAAGTGGCGGGGAAGCACGGCGTGATGGCGCACGAGCGGGTAGTGGAGCAGGAGTTTCAGATTGATGTGCGGATGGAAGTTGATACCAAAAAGGCTGCGCAAAGCGATAATTTGGCAGACGCATTAGATTACGCGCCCGTTAAAGAAAAAATAATTGAAATTATTAAAACAAACAGTTTTTATTTAATTGAAAAGCTGGCCGATACTTTGTGCTCAGAAATCTTAAAAGATAAAAGAATCATCAAAGTCGAATTAACCATCCGCAAAACAGCAGTCTGGGGCAACGGTGTACCAGGCGTTACGGTCACTCGCGTTAATGCGTAGTGGATTGATATATCAATCCACTCTGTTCTCGTTCCAAATCAACCCATTTATATTTCAATCCTTCGTGCTCGCGGTCTTCGTGGAAGGTTATTTTGGTGAATTGCTCTTCATACGGAGGGAAGTAGATATCAGCTTCCTTCGTTGCTTCTATCAGTGTCAGGCAAAGGCGGTCCGTTAACGGCAGAGCTTGTTCATAAATTTGCCCACCGCCTATTACAAATACTTCAGGGTCGATAGCTTTAGCCTTTTCAAGCGCCTCTTCAATAGAGCTGGCAACTAGTGCGCCTTCATGAGTCCACGACGCGTCGCGGGTTACCACAATGCTGGTGCGGTTGGGCAGGGGTTTGCCAATGCTCTCAAAGGTCTTGCGACCCATGACCAGGGGGTGGCCGGTAGTTAAGATCTTAAATCGCTTAAGATCATCGGGGATGCGCCACAAAAGGTCGTTACTTTTGCCTAAGGAGCGCCCCGTACCTATTGCGGCGATAATGCTTACCATTGCGTAATACTACTCCTGCTGGCTAAAAGCTGGAAGCCTCGGACGTAAGGGGATAAAATGGGTATATGGCAACTTTTGAGGTCGAGGTTAAGTCCCTTTTGGGGAGCGAGGAAAACGCCCAGAATTTGCGCGAGCGAATGAAGGTTATTGATTCTTCAACTCATCTCACGTCTCGCAACAAACAACTCAACCATTATTTTACCGGCGGTGACATGCAAGAACTTGCCGTATTGCTTGAGCCGCACTTTTCGGTAGAAATGTTAGCGAAGTTTCTGGATATTTTACAAAAGGGCAGCGATTTTTCTGTCCGCACGCGCGAGAAAGACGGTGCTGTTTTGCTGGTTGTTAAAGCATCAGTGGGCGATGACACTTCTTCTAACGGAGTGGCGCGTATGGAGTTTGAAGAGGAGATCAATCTTTCTTTGGATGATCTTGATAACTTACTTTTGGCTGCAGGCCTAACATACCAAGCCAAGTGGTCTCGCGATAGAGAAGAGTATCTCTGTAATGGTATTAATGTCTGTTTGGACCACAACGCCGGTTACGGTTGGCTGGCAGAGTTCGAGAAAGTAGTTGGGCAAGAATCAGAATTGGATTCCGCCCGGCAAGAGGTACGCGCACTTATGGAGCAGTGTGGTGCTCAAGAATTGCAGCAGGACCGCTTGGAGCGAATGTTTGCCTTCTACAACGCTCACTGGGGCGAATACTACGGCACGGACAAAGTATTTACAGTCGCTTAATTTTTTCTGTATGTTTTTATCTGATAACGATATTGTAAAAGCGATTAAGGAAAAGAGAATCACTCTTGAACCTTTTAATAAAAGCAGACTCCAGCCTGCGAGTTACGATATTCTTTTGGGAAATAAGTTTGTAACTAATGACGAAAATTCCACTCTTTTTATAGATCCTTCTAAAAAGATTTATGCCAAGACAAGAGAAGTAACGATTAAAGATGGAGATGCATTTGTGCTACATCCTGGAGTTTCAGTATTGGGAACGTCTAAAGAATATTTTGGTTCTGACGAATTTCTTATACAGGTAGGAGGCAAATCCTCTTTGGCGCGCGTAGGACTCATGATCCACAATACTGCCGGATTAATAAATCCTGGTCACTTTCTCAATATTACGTTCGAGCTTTGCAATTTAAATAATGTACCCATTATTCTGCGTCCCGGCATGGAAATTGCGCAGCTAACTTTTTCTGAAATTAAATCAAAGACATCAAAAAACTATAAAGATGTAGGTCGTTTTGTGGGAGATAACTGGAAAAAAAACTTTGTGAGCAAAGTTTCAAACAAGAAGATTGCAGGTAGAGCTAAAAAATAATATGGCACATCCCGAAGAACAATATCTGCAATTGCTGCGCGACACTCTTGCTGGCGAGGCGCAGACCGACAAAGGTACGGGCGTCATCACCTATAGCGTTTTTGGCAGACAAATACGTTTTGACCTTTCCGAGGGCTTTCCGATGCTCACTACTAAAAAGGTGTATTGGAATGGCGTCTTGCACGAGCTGTACTGGTTTCTCTCGGGCCAATCAAACATTAAGTATTTGGTAGATAACAATGTGCACATTTGGGACGATTATCCGTACAAAATATATATGGAGAAGGTAGCCCGGGGCGAAGAGGAAGAACTAACGAAAGAAGCATTCGTCTCTAATATCGCGAACGACAAGTCGTTCGCCCTTTCGCACGGCGAGTTGCCGCATATTTACGGCGAGCTGTGGCGCCGCTGGCCCGCCAAAGACGGCCGCGCGGTCGACCAGCTGGGCTGGGTAATAGACGAGCTCCGCAAAGACCCCGATGCGCACAACACGCTGGTAACTTCGTGGAATCCGGAATATCTGTACAGCATGGCCAAACCGGGCGAGGGCGCGCGCTTTCCTATCTGCCACAATATGTACCAAGTCAATATTAAAAACGGCAAAGTGTGCCTGCAGCTGTATCAGCGTTCGGCCGATGTTTTTTTAGGCGTGCCGTTTAACATCGCAAGTTACGCGCTTCTTACAGCGATCATTGCCAAGATCTTGGGCCGTGAGCCGGGCGAGTTCATCCATACCTTTGGCGACCTGCATATTTACGAAAACCACATCGAGGCCGCCAAAGAGCAGCTAACTCGCGATCCTAAAAACTTTCCGACACTGAAATTTTCTGAAGAATTCAATTCGCTCGACTCCTTTAAGCCCTCGATGGTGAACATCGAGGGGTATGACCCGCATGCAGGCATCAAAGCCGAGCTTACCGTAGCAGGAGGGTATAATAAGAATCTCCACTCTTAATCTCTTATGATCTAGCGAGCAACATAGGCCATTTATTTACTTAACGGATTAGACCTATGGATCTCTATACTCATATTGAAGGGCAGGACAAAGAAGTTTTTAACGCGCTAAAAGGAGAAGAGACTCGCGAGCGGGAGGGGATCGAGCTAATTCCTTCAGAGAATTATGTATCTAAAGCCGTGCGCGAGGCGCAGGGCTCGATCTTTACCAATAAATATTCTGAAGGGTACCCGGGCAAGCGCTACTATGGCGGGCAAGAATTTACCGACCAAGTAGAAACACTCGCCATTGAGCGCGCTAAAGAATTGTTTGGCGCAAAATATGCCAACGTGCAAACGCACTCGGGTGCCAACGCAAACATTGCCATGTATATGGCGCTGCTGCAGCCTGGAGACACGGTGCTTGGCATGGACCTCTCGCACGGCGGGCATTTAACGCATGGCCATCCGGTTACCTACATCACCAAGTTTTTTAACTTTGTGCGTTACAAAATGAAAGATGTTGAGACGGGCGAGATTGATTACGACGAGATGCGCCGTGTGGCTATCGAGGCAAAGCCCAAAATTGTGCTGGCGGGCTTTAGCGCATACTCGCGCGAGCTTGATTACGAAAAGTTTGTGAGCATTGCACGTGAAGTGGGAGCGTACGCGGTTATCGACATTGCGCACATTGCGGGACTCATTGCGGGGAAGGCAGCCAAAAATCCTTTTGACTACGGCTTTGACGTTATGACCTCAACGACACATAAAACACTGCGGGGTCCGCGCGGCGGGTTAATTCTTACACGAGAAAGTGAGGAAATCGCCAAAAAAGTAGACAAGGCGGTATTCCCCGGCCTGCAGGGCGGCCCGCTTATGCATGTGATTGCCGGCAAAGCGGTAGCGTTTGGCGAGGCATTGCAGCCGCAATTTAAAACCTATGCGGCGCAAGTTATAAAAAATGCCAAAGCAATGGAGGAGGTCTTTAGGGCTCGCAATGTGCGCATGCTGGCGGGCGGCACTTCTAACCATCTTATTTTGGCAGATGTATTTGGCTCGCTGGGCATCCCGGGCAAAGAGGCCGAGAAGCTTTTGGATAGTGTAGGCATAACCTTAAATAAAAATGTCATTGCCGACGACACGCGCAGCCCGATGGACCCCTCGGGCATCCGCTTTGGCACGCCTGCCATCACTACCCGCGGATTTAAAGAAAAGGAAAGCGCGCGCGTTGCCGAGTTAATGCTCGACGCGCTAGCAGCTAAAGACGAGCCGGCAAAACTTGAAGCAATCCACCAAGAAATTAAAGACCTCTGCGCCAAATTCCCGATACCTGACTCGTTCGTGTAAAAGGGTACAATAGGCACATGCGGGGGATTTTTCATAAGCTATTTGAGTTGTGGCAAAAGTACGAGCACCATCTTGGCGTGGGCGCTTTGGCTGTGGGCTTTAGCTTTGATTTAATCGTCGCCAAAAGCCCGCAGAGCGTCTTCGACAATATCCTTTTGGTCTCGTACCTTTTTATTGCAGCTTCCATAATCACCCTGCTTAACCTGCGCAAGCGCCGTCTTGCCGCCAATGCCAGCGACGCCGAAAAGGCCGAGCCTCTGCTGCTTTTGCTGGTCCTTCAGTTTTGCTTTGGAGGTTTGGCCAGCAACATGCTGGTGTTGTACGGAAAAAGCGGGACCCTGGCCGGCAGCGCCTTTTTTATTTTGTTGTTGGTTGGCCTCGTGTTTGGCAATGAGTACCTGCGCAGCCGCTATGCACAACTGCGCTTTAATATCGCGGTGTATTACTTTTTGCTTTTGACCTACTGCGTCATTGCCGCGCCCACGTGGATATTCCATTCCATCGGCCCGGGTATCTTTTTTCTCAGTGGCCTCATTAGCCTTGCGGTGATAGGAGTATTTTGTCTCGTGCTTTTTATTGCCGTATTGCGCGGCAACCGCAAACGGCAGCTGCAGCAAATTGTCGTTCTTATCGGCACCATCTTTATTATTTTTAACG
>CAIJVL010000067.1 GCA_903824155.1 Candidatus Adlerbacteria bacterium | reverse complement strand
TTCAAGGGTAAAAAAGTCGTCAAAATGCGTCAGTAGCCCTTTTTCCATCAAAGCATCCACCGTGCTAGGGCCAAGGCCCTCTATATTAAGCGCGCCCTTGCTGGCAAAGTAACGCAACACGCGCCTTTGTTGTGCAAAAGAGTTTTTGTACACGCATCTCCAAGCGGCCTGCCCCGGCACGCGCTCTATAGAGCCGTCTCCGCCGCACTCTGCGACATGGGTTGGCCATGTATACGGCTTGCTCCCTTTTGGTCTCAGCTCGGTTAGCACCTGCACGATGTCAGGGATCACGTCGCCCGCTTTTTGAAGTATGACCGTGTCGCCTAAGCGCACATCAAGCCGCTTTATCTCATCTTCGTTATGCAGCGTCGCGCGGCTCACGGTCGAGCCTGCAACAGACACGGGCCGCAAATGCGCAACCGGGGTAAGGACGCCGGTGCGACCAACCTGCAGCACAATATCCTCAACAACCGTGGTGACCTGCTCGGCCGGAAATTTAAACGCGATCGCAAAGCGCGGCGCTTTGCCGGTGTAGCCAAGCCGCTCTTGCAGCGCGTGTTCGTTTACCTTTACGACCACGCCGTCTATCCAGTAACCGAGACTTTTATTTTTTGCCTTCCATTTTTGCCAATATTCAATCACCTCTTCGATAGTGCCCGCCAGCTCAAAATGCGAGTTGACCTTAAAGCCCAGCTTGCGCAGATACTCAAGCTCTTCAAATTGCGTCTGACCCAGCGGCTCGTTGGTCTTTGCAACGTCATATATAAAGGTGTCGAGGCCGCGCGCCGCCGCAACCCTTGGGTCGAGCTGGCGGATAGAGCCGGCGGCCGCATTGCGCGGGTTTGCAAACAGCGGCTCGCCTTCTTTGACGCGTGCCTTGTTAATGCGCGCAAGCTCTTTTTCGCTCATCCATATTTCCCCTTCGACAATGCAGTCAACGGGGCGCGTGAGCTTGAGCGGTACGCTGTCGATAGTACGGACATTGTGCGTGACATCCTCGCCTACCACACCGTCGCCGCGCGTAGCGGCCGTAACCAACAGCCCCTTTTCGTACGTAAGCACTACTTTAAGGCCGTCGATTTTAAGCTCGCAGGTGTACGTGGGCTCCAAAGGACCGTCCTTGATATCTGATATCAAGGACGGTCCTTGATAATTTGCCTTTGCGGGAGCTTTTCGCAGTTCTCTCCTGACTCGCGCATCAAACGCGCGTATGTCATCTTCGCTAAACGCATCGTTGAACGACCATTGGGCAATCTCGTGCTTAACTTTTTTAAATTGCGGCAAGGCCGCGCCGGCCACCCGCTGCGATGGGCTGTCGGGCGTTACCAAGCTTGGATACTCTTTTTCTATCTGTACCAACTCCTCTTTTAGCGAGTCGAGCGCGGCGGCGGATATCTCCTCTTTGTCGTACACATGATACTGCATCCGGTAGTGTTGTACCGACTCTTTAAGCTTTTCATACCGCTCTTGTATATCTTTGGGGACCGCTTGTGCCATGCACCCAGTATAGTCGACTAGTAGGTGACTTGGAATACGCGCTCAAGCTGCAAAGGGCCGGCTGCGCACGTGTTGTAGCCGTGCGAGGTGATGGTGGTAACCGAAGGGTTGCCTACTTTGGAAATATACACAACGGCGCAGGGGGTTTGGTTTTTATAGGTGGTACCGGCAATGCTAAAAGTGGTGGTTGCCTGGCCCGTGCCCGCCGTCGTAACGCTCCAGCCGGAAGAAACGGTGACATCTGCACCGGCACAAACGACGCTCGAGCCCGGCTGCGCATTTTGCACGGTGTCGGTAGAGGAAGTGGCAAACGCGCTCTTGCTGCCGCCATTGTTGTTGGTTACCGCGTTTACATAGCTGCTATCCCAATACAGGGCGCACTCTGCCCCGCTGTCGGCCACGTACACGGCATATTGCGACTGGGTCGCCGCATTGGAAAGGTCAATCTCTCGCAGCGTAATATCAAAAATACTGGCACCGATGGCGAGTGCAAGACTGGACACCAAAAGCGCGTAAAACAGCGTAAATCCTTTTTGTTTATTGCCAGTCATATATGCTTTCATTTACCACTATCGAGTGTGCAACCGGATCATTCCACGAAACAGTAACCGCAATATCCGCTTCTTTTTGGTTGCAGGTGCCACTACAGCCCGGGTTGTATTTAATGCTTACTGAACGGGTAAAAATAGTGGGGGTGGTGCCTGTATTGTTGTAGGTAAAATAATTGTTAGCGGGGTCGTAGTATATAGCCGAGCAGATGTTAGAGGTGCATTGGGTTGGAGCAACTGGATTATTTCCGAGCGAGTCGAAGTAACAGGTCTGGCTGCCGTCGGTACTGGTGCAAGGAATCAGGTTAACCGTATTAGAAAGACCGCCGCCAGAGAGCCAGTTGGCCGCCGGGCATGGGATGAGCGCCGCATTGCCTGCGGCCAGACAGTTGGTGTCGCGGGCAAAGCGGATATACTCGACTGCGTCCTGTGCCAGGTTAAAAGCGCTGTTTTGGTCTTTGGAAATAAGTGCGGTTTGCAAGCCCTTTTCGGCAATAACCATGGGTCCTACGAGCGCAATAGAAAGGAGCAGCACCGCGCCAAGCGTCTCTACGAGCGTAAAGCCTTTTTTAAAATTTTTATTGATCATAAATGCGCTCGGTTACGCTTGTCTGCATAAAAACTTTGGTGTTTTGCACGGCACTCACCGGTATGGACGTGTTGGCGGTAATAGTCACTTTGGGCTGCACAAAATTTCCGCCCGAGCTTGGCACGGCGCCGACTACGTGAAAGAGAAAACCGCTGTTTTGCACTATTAAGTCGGGAGAGGTGATGGGTATCCAAGTGCCGCCAGAGGTCAGCTTGCGCTCAATGCAGCCATACGGCAGCTGTGTTTGTCCGCACAGCGACGTACCGTCTTGCGCGATGTCGAGCTGGTAGTAGGTTTGCACGCCATTGGAAGAAAGGAAAGTAAAGTAATTGGATCCGCTTGGACAATCGGTGGGCGCCGTGGAAGTTTGGTTGCCGCAATCATAATTTTGGCCGGTGCGTATCGCGCGCGACATGCTGTCGAGCGCAAAGGTCAGGTTGTCTACTCCCGACTTTAAAGTTTCGGCTTTGCGGTCGGCGGATGAAAGCGCCAGGAGCGCACCAAGCGCCATGACCATGACGATAGAAAATATCGCCACCGACACGAGCATCTCTATTAAGGTAAAGCCTTTCATATAATTAACAACTGCCGCCGTTAACGCACACCGAAATCTCGCCCGGGACGGTAACGCTTATGCTTTTACTGTTGGAGGCATCGGCTATGGACTGCACTTGCACGTAGGCGCTTGAGTACACGTCGAGCGGACTCCCTATGGGGTTGCCGGAAGCGTCCAATCCTACAAACTGCGCGTCAGGATTGGGACGTTTAAAAATAATTGCAAGCGACGAAATAGAGGCCGGCTCGCAGCGCTGGACTCCCGATTGATTAGTCGCGCAAAAATTGGAGATAGTGTACCCCGTTGGCAGGAAAAAAGACTTAACGAATTCGTTCGTTTCGTATTTGCCGTCGCCGTTTAAGTCGGCAAACAATATATAGCTGCTGGGTACCGCGGTACTGAGCGCGTTGCTAAAGTAAAGCCCGTAGGCGCTCGCGTAGCAGTTGCCGGTTACGGTATTGTAAAAGCCGGTGCCGCATGCCACCTGCGTGGTCGAGGTGCCCACGACCGAGGTGCCGTACACTTGTGCCTGCCGCACCGACAGCGCAACGCCGTATGCCAAGGAGCGCAGCACGGTCGAGGAGTCAAAGCGCGACTGCCGCACCAGCATTGCCGACGTCACCACTACCATGATACCCATGACCACGAGCATCTCGATAAGGGTGAACCCCCGAGGTTTAGGCAAAGAGCGCCGAAAGAGTTGAGAAAAAATCCACATGAAAGAAATACGCGAGCAGTGCCCCTAGCACCAAAAAAGGCGCAAAGGGTATCTCGCTCTTTATTGTATATCCAAAAAATCCGATGCGGAAGAAAATATGGGAGAGCAGCAAAAGCATAACTCCGACCACAGCCCCTATCCAAAACGCCAAACATAGGGCGGTGACGCCGGCCGAAAGTCCGATAGACACCGCCAAGAGCCAGCCCAAACTAAGCTCTAACGCGCTGTCCCCCCATCCCATCCATGTACCGCCCGAAACAAGCGAGAGTAAAAAAAGCGGCAGCGCAAGCAATGGGCCGGCCAGCAGTGTCCACGGACCCGGCACGCTAAAGTGCAGCGTTTGCAAATTTAAAAAGAGTAAAACGACTGCCAGAGCGGCAAGCAAGCCCGAACAGCTCCACGGGATGATGGTGTGTTTAAGATCGTACATGACCACAAACAGGAGCGTCATCCACACCGAGAACCAGAACAAAAATGGCAGAGGCTGCACGCCAGAGCTTGTAAGCACCGGATTAGCCCAACACACTAGGGCGCCAAGCACAGCGGCTACCAGCTCAACCAGCGGGTACTGCCATGAGATGCGCGCGCCGCAGTAGCGGCACTTCCCTCTTAAAAAGACATACGAAAGTACCGGTACCAGGTCGAGTGCCGAGAGCTCGTGCGCGCAGCGCATGCAGCGCGAGCGGCCGCCCATCCCTCTTTTGCTAAAAAACTTTTGCCCGGTGTTAAATCGGAAGGACAGCGCGTTTAAAAAACTGCCTACAATAAGCCCCAGCAATGCCGAGCCGACAAACAGTATCGTTTGCGCTCCGATTTCCATTAGTTAGTCATGTCGTAGCACTGACTGACGCCTAATACGGAGCTGCCGGTACCGCACAGCACCACACCCGATGCATTGGTGGTTACCGGGCCCGAACCGTTAAAGCCTGGTATAGCCGTAGGAGGACTGATCTGGCAATTAAGGCTGCCGCCAAATGAGGGCACTGCGGCAGCGCCCGCGTCCCTTATCAAAGCCGGGTTGGTGCCATCTTCAAGGCCTGCGCCAAGATGGTAGCCAATGGGCTTGTTGGTGCCGGTACAATTGCCCGACCCTAAACTATTGTAGGAAGAATAACTATACGGGGTGGTGTTATCTCTAGGGTCATTTGGTATGACCGGTAGATAATTGGCCAGGGCGCCGCTGTATATGCTGATAGGATAGGTACCGTTGTCGTTGTAATACTCTTCGAGCGCCAGCTGTATGGTGCGTATATCGCTTATGCGCTTGGCATCGCGGCCTTTGGCGCGCGCAGAGCCCAAGGATACGGTAATGATGGCAGCCAAGATGCCGATGATAGCTATAACGACCATAAGTTCGATGAGGGTAAAGCCGCGGCGCTTGGCAAAAAATTTCATATGGTTATTGTAACCCCCTTTTTTAATTGCAGCCGGTTTGGATGCTCGTCCCCGTATCGCTCCTTACGCTCACCATGCCGGGGCCAAAGCTGCCGCTGATGCCCGGCGTTTCGAGCCAGGTGCATATCTCATAATTTTGGGTTGTCGGAGCACCTCCAAGTCCGTTTTGTGCATTGATCATATACTGGCACGGTGCTGTAGAACCCTTTACACACATCGTTCCCGGAGCATACGGGTCTTTGTAGGTTGTAAAGTTAATGGGAGTGGGGCCAGTGCACGAACTAACATCGTTGGTGCCGCCAACAGTGAGAGGACCTGTAGAGACAGCGCCTCCCGTGCAGCCCGTGAAGGCCTTTTGCGGGTCACCATCGGCAAGAGTTATGGCTTTAGCCATCTCTTGCAAGCTTGCAACGCGGTTGGCATCGCGGCCTTTGATGCGCGCGCTGCTCAACGCTACTAATACAATCGAGGCCAAGATGCCGATGATAGCTATAACGACCAACAACTCGATAAGAGTAAAACCCCGACCCACTCCCTTTTTAAAAAGCATTCATAAAGTATACCCCCTATCTTGCTTGTGGATAAAAAGAAATCCCCACCTTTCGGCGGGGATTTCTTAAAACCAGAGGGTTTTCTAGTTAGTTACAACCTGCGATGATACTTCCACCAGTTGAAGAACCAACACTATACATATAACCGGTACCGCCGGTTTGCGAAGTCGCTGAGCCGTTTTCAAGCACGGTGCAGACCAACCAGTTAGATGTTGTCATGGCCTTTCCATCGCCAGTAATTACATATTGGCAAGCTCCTGTAGCTGTCTTTGTAGCACAAGCTGTTGCACTTGTTGGGTCCTTATAACTTGCAAAGCCAGTACCGAGGGTACCACCAGAACCTATACCAAGACAAGAGTTGACGTTTGAGAGGTCAGAACAAGCTGTTGCACCTCCAACAGTCGTTACCAATGCAGGAGACGGATCGGTGTCAGCAATAGCGATTGCTTTTGCCATTTCCTGCAGAGAAGCAATGCGGTTTGCATCGCGACCCTTGGAACGGGCGCTGTTAAGGGACACGAGCACGATTGAAGCCAAGATACCGATGATGGCGATGACCACCAAGAGTTCGATGAGGGTGAAACCGCGTTTAGATGCTTTGATAAAACCTTTATACATAGAATTATTACTGAATACTACT
>CAIJVL010000066.1 GCA_903824155.1 Candidatus Adlerbacteria bacterium | reverse complement strand
TCGGTGGTGTGCGATTTCGCCTTTATTTCACGGCGTTTTTTCTCCTGCTCGTAGTGGAATTTACCATATTCCATGATTTTTGCAACCGGCGGGACCGCATTAGGCGATATCTCTATAAGGTCCAAACCGTACTCCTCAGCCTTCTTGAGAGCCTCAGACAGGCTAATAACCCCTATATTTTCCCCTTCGGGCCCTATGACGCGCACCTCTGCCGCGCGTATCTGGTGGTTAATGCGAGTAGTATCCAAAGCGTTTGTGACTCTTAGTATACCACATTAGGTGCCTAGTTGCCTATACCTGCATCCATGTCGCTGACAATGCTGCTGTACTGCTGGTTTGCTTTAACGTAGCGATTGTCGAGGTTGCAGCTTTGGTGTTTGCTGTCGTCATCGTTTTTGGCGTTGTTGCGGTCATTGTCGTACTTGTCGCGGTCGCCGCAGTCTTTAAAGAGACGCAAGAAGGTCGTCTTGTCAGTGATAAGTTTGTGATTGAACGCATCGGTAATATCCTCGAAGCACTCGTTGCCGGTTGAGGGCAATACGCGGAAGGTGACCGTTGCAGTTGCCTTATTGCCGAAGGTGTCTATGGCAATCACGCTCGTTGAAGCGGTGCCGATGTGCACGGTCTTAAAAGGAAGAGGCTTCGTTGGGTCAATAGGCTTGCCGTCAAAGAAGTACTGCACGCTGGCAACACCCGATGCGTCGCTGACGTTGGCGGTAAGGAAGACAATATCATCGCGGTCGTAGCGCTTACCCTGCACCGGGCTGGAAATGGTGATAGTGGGCGGCGTGACATCCGGCGGCGGCGGCGTGGTCACTTTAAATGACACGCTCGAGCTGGTGGCGTTGCCAAAGTTGTCGGTCGCGGTAACGGTAAGGGTAGTGGTGCCGCTCATGGTAGAGAGCGGGAGCTTTAGGGTTGGGTCAACCGGCGTGCCATTAAGGGTGTAGATGGTTGACTGCACGCCCGATGCGTCGGTTGCGGTGGCCTGCGCAAATACCGTATCGGTGCTGAGGTACGTGTGGTTTGCGATAGGGTTAGTGATCGTGATGGTGGGCGGCGTTACATCGGATGATTTGATAGTGAAAGTAACCGATGCGGTGCCCACGTTGCCGTACTTGTCGGTTGCCGTGACTGAAAGGATAGCGGCTCCTAGCGGAGCGCCAAGCAGCGGCAACGGCTGGCTTGGGTCGATTGTATTGCCGTTGAATGAGTACGAGGTTGAAACGATAGGCGAGGCGTCGGTTACGGTTGCGCTCGCTAGCATCGTGCTGCTGTCGAAGTAGGTGGCACCCTGAGTCGGACTGTTAATGACCACCGTAGGCGCAGTCACGTCGGGCGCAAGAATGTTAAAAGTGCTCGTTGCGTAGCTTGTGTTGCCGGCCGCGTCGCTGGCTGACACCACAAGTGTGGCGGTCCCCAGCGGCTGCGTGCCAAGCGGCAAAGGCAGAGTTGGGTCGATCGTTTGGTTGTTAAGAGTATAGGTAGTAGTTGCGACTCCGACATTGTCAGAGGTGCTTGCCATTACAAAGAGGTTGTCGTTTTGCAAGAAACTGGAGCCGTTGGTGGGAGTATTGATGGTTATGACCGGCGGCTGTGTGTCGCTCGACGGTGCAACGCCCCACTTCCAAGGCAATATATTAAGCGTGACTGTAGAGGGGAGCGGCTGCGAGTTATTTTGGAGATAATTTTCCGTAGCCGTAAGGTCTGCTTGGCTATTTACGCCGTACGCAACCATAAAAAAATCATCGTCCTGGGAGCCGTTAAAGAAATTAGGGGAAGTAGAAAGTACTGTGTTTGGGATGGTGGTGTTTGCGTCATCGTTGGGTATCAGGGTCGAGTTGCCTACGGTGCCCTTATACACCTGCAATACATGGAAGCCTCCGCTGAGCACTGGCAGGGAGTAAGTACAGCCGCCGTTTTCTGTGGGTATGTAATAGTTGTCACTTATAAAAGAGGTGAGATAAGGGGCGCAAAAAACGCTAAACGGCTGCGGAGTGGTGGGGGAGGAGTTATCTATGCTAATAGTGTTGGCAAATGCCAGTGGCGCACTGCTGATAAAAAGGAGAGCCGCGCCCAACACTGCATACCGTATGTTTTTCATATCATAAAAGGTACCACAACTCAGCCGTTTTGCTATATGAAGCAGGGGTGAGTACTACAGGAAAAAGAGGCAACCGCAGAGGCTCCTTTAGCGTAAGAAATAGTATGAGACCGCACAGAAAATATATCGCCGGAGTATTAGCCGCGTTTGCATTCATTATTGTGTTTACGCAGACAACGCACGCCGCTGCCGCGGATGGCCAACAGCTAAATGTACCGCAGGGAAGCAACGCCTCGCTTAATTGGTCTGGTTATGTGGCGGGCGGCAATGGAAGCCAGGACAACTACACATCGGTAACAGGCTCTTGGGTTGTGCCGAACGTACCGGCAAGCTCGGCAAATAGTGCCGACGCAACGTGGGTCGGCATTGGCGGCGTACAAAGCCGCGACCTGGTGCAGGCCGGCACTCAGGCACTCGTGCAAGACGGTGTGGTAACCTACAGCGCGTGGATCGAAACGCTGCCCGGCTTTTCTAAAACAGTGCCCCTGGCCGTCCAAAGCGGCGACTCGGTAACCGCGTCGGTAACACAAGAGGCTCCCGGCAGCTGGCTTGTCACTATTAACGACAATACGCGCGGCACCAGCTATAGCAAAACCGTCGCATACAACTCATCGCGCTCTTCGGCCGAGTGGGTAGAGGAAATGGTCAGCAACGGCAATGGGACTTTTAGGCCCTTGGACTCTTTTGGCAGCATAGCGTTTACTAATGCGGAGGCAACGGTTAACGGCGCGAGCGAAAATCTTACGCAGTTGGGCGCGCAGCCGCTTCAGATGGTAAACGGGCTCCACGATAGTTTGGCGAGCGTCTCGACTATCGGCGCCGACAATACCAGCTTTACCGTTGCGCGCTCTACAGCCTTGGCAACAGTTGCTCCGGTAACGGTTATCGTGCGGCATAGGAGGCATGCTTATATCAGCACCAGCGGCGGCACGTACCGCATTGTGGGTTTGCCGTCTAGTTTCTCGATAGAGAGGTTCTAATGCACGACGCGGTCGCCAAACAATTTTACAAACTCTTTGGCACGGTGTTCTTGGCCCATGGCCCTAAGGTGTAAAAAGGGATAGCACTCGGGCGTAAATTCGTAATGTCCGCGCACCTCTCCATCGGCAAAAATTCGTATGTGGTACTGATGCGTAAAATTCTCGACGCGGCGCAGGCTTACGACCTCGCCGTCATCCTTCCAGGCGACAAAGTGATTGGCAAAGCCTTGGCTGACCAAATAATGTACAAAGTCTTGGAGCGAAATGCCCGGCGCAATATGCCCCAGGGCAAAATTTTGGCGGCCTTGGTGCGTATCAACGCCGAACGAGTGGGTGCCGACGCCAAATACGCGCGCCGTGCCGCGCAGCAAAGGATGAAAGGGGGTGTACGTGCGCCAAAAGACGTACTTGGCGCGATCGCGCAGGCGGGTAGGATAGCGCATTTTTGAGCGTGGCAAATCCTTGATCCACTTGGGTGAGTGCTCTTTTTGTGCCGGCATCATAGTGGTTTTACCCGTTTGCCTAATAGTATCAAAAAAGGGCCTTTTGTCATCCACATGTATTACTATAGTATGGATGCGTAAAAAAGAATTTCTCAAATCTCTGGGAGAGGTCTATTGCCGGCTGGCTGTGACCAAACACGGCGTGGGAGTGGTTGCTATCCGCGACATACCTAAAGGCACAGACCCGTTTAAAAATTGCGACCCGTTTGGCAGCGTCATGCGGATAAGCGAAAAAGAGTTTGAGGAATACAAAGCGCCCGAAGAGGCTAAAGAGTTGGTGCGCGATTTTTGCGCGCTGCAGGACGGCAACTACTTTGTACCGACATACGGTATTGATGCGATAGATAAATCATATTTTTTAAATCACTCGAACAAACCAAACATGGTAACTAAAGATAAAGGCGAGACTTTCGTGGCTATGCGCCTCATTACAAAAGGGGAGGAGCTGTGCGCCAACTACGACCAGTACCAAGAGCTGCGCAAAGAATTTAGAAAGAAATAGCGTTCACCTCTGCTTCAGGTGCAGACGCGTAGCATTAGTGCATGCTCGCGTTTTTAGAATCATGGTTAGTCGCATGGCTCCTCGGCGGCGGCCTCATTTTGGCAGTCATACTGTACTTCTTATTTTTTAAAAAGAATTCGCTCGCCAGTGTAACTGTGCATGCAATTAAGAAAGCAATTACGTCGAACTATAGGCCTGTATTCAAACGTCACACCGCTCTGGTATGATGTCTAAATGTCATCAATAGAAACTGCCATACATAAAGAACCGCACGCCGACGCTTCGAGCTCCAAACTAAATTGGCTGCGCGCCGCAGTCTTGGGCGCAAACGACGGCGTTGTATCGGTAGCCTCTATCATTTTTGGCGTAGCTGGCGCCACTAACTCGGCCGGTTTTATTTTTACCGCGGGCTTGGCGGGCCTCGTGGCAGGAGCTCTGTCCATGGCAGTGGGCGAGTACGTATCGGTCAGCACGCAGCGCGATACCGAAAGGGCTTTGCTCGCCAAAGAGCGCTACGAACTTGAGCACATGCCCGAAAGCGAGTTGGCGGAACTTACCGGACTGTACGAGAAAAAAGGATTGAGCAAAGAAACTGCAGCGATAGTTGCCAAAGAGCTTACCGCGCACGACGCGTTTGCGGCGCATGCTGAAGCCGAGCTGGGCATCGACCCCAACGACCTGACCAATCCGTGGCATGCGGCGTTTGCCTCTGCGGCCTCGTTTGTTTCGGGCGCCATCATACCGCTGGTGGTGATCGTATTACCGTTTGGGTCGCTGCGCCTGCCCATTACCTTTGTGGCGGTCATAGTGGTACTTGTCATCACCGGCAGCTTAAGCGCGTACGCCGGCGGCGCCAAGCAATCTAAAGCTATCGTGCGCGTGGTCCTCGGCGGCGTTATCGCTATGGCTATCACCTACGGTATCGGCAAAGCGTTTGGTGTGGTTGGGATATAGCGCTTGTAGGTAAAAATAGCGTGATACCATTTATTATATATGGAACCAATCATTATTAACCAGGCAAATGGGCTCGGCTCTTTGTGGGCGATAGGGTGGATTTTTACTATAGGATACTTACAGCTCAGTTTTTGGCGCGGCGTACTGGCTATCATCATATGGCCGTACTATTTGGGTACCAAGTTCCACAAGGGACACTCAAATTAATATAAAGACATAGGCGAAGGTAAGGCAACCTTCGGGGCTCCGTCTCCGTATATAGTAATACTGAGTCTTATGAAGAAATTTTTCCTCTCATTGATGGTGTTTGTTGTGTCCGGGGGCTATGTTGCCTACCAGTATATGGGCGGCAGCGCGGTGAATGCTGCCGTGCCCACTACTACGGTTGCCGTACAAACTACGGCTCCCGCTGCGACTCCCACCACTCCCGTCACCACGCAGCCTAGTCAGGTAACGCAAACGACTCCTACGCCTGTGCAAACAAAGCCGGTTTCAACCCCAACACCGACGCCAACTCCAACACCTACGCCGGCCCCGACTCCCGTACCGACCCCGGCTCCTGCCCCTAAACCTAAAGGCCAATACACAGACGGCACCTACACCGGCGCTGCCGCAGACGCGTACTACGGCATGGTACAGATACAGGTAGTGATACAAGGCGGCAAACTCGTTACCGTAAACTTTTTGCAATACCCCAGCGACCGCAACACGTCGCGATACATAAACGCGCAAGCAATGCCCGAGCTTAAGAGCGAGGCTATTGCTGCACAAAGCGCAAACGTTAGCGGCGTTTCGGGCGCATCAGATACCAGTGCGGCTTTTATACAGTCGCTTGGCGATGCGCTTACACAGGCTAAGAACGCTTAATACTTTATATGCACGCCACACGAATCATTATGGGCATGCCTGTTACCGTGGAGATAGTGGGAGGTACTACAGAAGCTCTCGAAAAAGTTTTTTCGTATTTTACCGAAGTAGACGAGCGCTTTAGCACGTACAAGCCCGAAAGCGAGATTTCAAAAATTAATCGCGGCGAAATAAAAAAAGAAGAGGCAAGCAAAGACATGCAGGAGGTTTTTGCCCTTTCAGAAAAAACGCATGCGGAAAGCAACGGCTACTTTTCTATCACCAAACCCGACGGCAGCATTGACCCCTCGGGGCTCGTAAAGGGGTGGGCGATACGCAATGCGGCCGCGCTTGTGGAAAAAATGGGTTATCACAATTATTTTCTAGATGTTGCCGGCGACATACAGTCCAAAGGCGTCGATGAGAAAGGTGCGCAGTGGTCTATCGGCATTCGCAACCCTTTTAATCGTGACGAAATCGTCAAAGTCATCTATCCAAAAGGGAAGGGTGTCGCTACTTCGGGCACCTACATCCGCGGGCAGCATATTTATAATCCGCATGAACCCGATCAAGCGTTACGCGACGTGGTAAGCCTAACGGTGGTTGGCCCCGACGTATACGAAGCCGACCGGTTTGCAACGGCTGCATTTGCCATGGGCAAGAGCGGGATTGTGTTTATCGAGGGACTCTCCGGCTTCGAGGGGTATAGTATTGATACTACAGGCATCGCAACGCGGACTGGCGGTTTTGACGCACTCACCACTATATGAATTTTATAGATCAACTACTCAATCGCATCACGATGTACCGCTTGGTGCTGTACTACCTCATCGTGCTGGTGCTCGCTGCGTTTGTGTTTGGATTTTTTGGCATATTGCCGTATGACCCGACGGCGATAGCCTTTTCAACCGTGCTCATACTTTCCGTGTGCGCCGCCACCAATTGGGTTTTTGCAAAAATATTTGAGGCGGCCACCAACATCGAGTCGGTCTACATAACCGCGCTCATTTTGGTACTCATCATTAATCCTATTACCGCGACCGACCACAACGGCGTCGGCTTTCTTATCTTTGCCTCCGTGTGGGCGATGGCATCTAAATACATTTTTGCGATTGGCAAAAAACATCTCTTTAACCCGGCTGCGTTTGCGGTGGCTCTTACCGCGTTGGTGTTAAACGAGCCGGCTACGTGGTGGGTAGGGGGCAACTTGGCACTGCTGCCGTTTGTAGTGGTTGGGGGCCTTTTGGTAGTGCGCAAAATCCAGCGCTTTGACCTGGTAGCCAGCTTTACGGTCGTGGCTTTTGCAACAATCCTTGCCACTACCAATACGACTAACTACCTAACCCCAATCACGCAGACGCTCCTCCACTCGTCCTTTTTCTTTTTGGCATTTGTAATGCTGACCGAGCCGCTCACGACGCCGCCCAACCGCATGCTGCGCGTTTTGTATGGCGCGCTCGTGGGCTTTTTGTTTGCACCTAACATACACGTGGGTGGTTTTTACCTAACGCCGGAACTTGCGCTGTTGGCGGGCAACATCTTTGCATACATCGTCAGTCCTAAAGGCCGCTACATGCTTACGCTTGTTGGCATCGAGCAAATGTCCACCGACGTATATGACTTTATTTTTAAAACGGATAGAAGTTTTAATTTTAAGCCCGGGCAATACTTAGAGTGGACGCTCTCGCATCATTACCCCGACGATCGCGGCAACCGCCGGTACTTTACTATCGCCTCGGCGCCAACCGAAAAAGACGTGCGGCTAGGCGTAAAATTCTACACGCCCTCGAGCACCTTTAAGCGGGCGCTGGCGGCAATGAAGCCGGGCGATAAGTTGTCGGCCTCGCACCTTTCGGGCGGATTTGTATTGCCAAAAGATCCCAAGAAAAAGCTGGTATTTATCGCGGGCGGCATCGGCATAACGCCCTTCCGGAGCATGCTGCAGTATCTGCTCGATACAAAACAAAAGCGAAATGTAGTATTGCTGTACTCCAACAAAACGGCCGCGGACGTTGCGTACAAACCTATTTTGGATCGTGCAGAGGCCGAGCTTGGGGTGAAGACGCTGTATGCTTTAAGCAATGAAAAGACGCAGGTGCCGGGGATGTTTAACGGCACCATCGACGCAAAGCTTATTGCACAAGAAATCCCCGACTACAAAGAGCGCACCTTTTATCTTTCGGGTCCGCATGGCATGGTAGACGCGTTTAAACATACGCTGGTCGAGATGGGCGTGTCGCGGTTTAAAATTAAAAGCGATTTCTTCCCCGGGCTCGTATAAATAGGCATATGAAAATCGACACCTTTTTTATCGTAAACGTACTGTTGATGCTTGCACTGATTGCCGGCGCGTCATATCTGCAAAAAGCCTACGACCCCGAGCAGCATGGGGAAGAGGTGTCGACTCAAACTACCGCCGCTGCACCTGCCGGTTCGTTGGGCGGCTGGCAGGTAAGCACTACTAGTGCGACGGCCACTACCAACGCAAGCACCAATACAACTGTGGCGCCCGTACAAACTACGCCGGCGCCTCCCGCCAAAGCGCCCGCGCCAAAGCCCGCCGTCCATCGCGTGTACAATGAAGAGGGGAATGACGACTAATATATGAGCCTCTACGAAAAAATAGCCACATTCATCATCGCCTTGTTAGTGCTGGTGATGATCATTTTTTCGTATCACGAATATAAAGAGCCTACGCCGGAGCAGGGACCTAACTCGGGCTTTGATCAAAGCATGGGCCCAAACTTTTTTATCGGGTCATACAACAAAACCGTAAGCAGCCAAGTTTCGGGTGGCCCCGAGGATAATTGCGCGGCCCTTGAGTCGGTGTTAGTCGGCACGCTGCACGATATCAAAGAGCGGCTCGAGCATGCCAAAGCGTACAATGGTACCGAAGATCCCTTTCAGGTAAATCAAGCGACGCTGCAGCTGCTCTGCAATAAAAATGCGACCATCACGTTGGCAGACAATGGGAGCAGCACACTTGTGTTGCAAAAGGTGCCGTTTAGCAGGGTAGTGCCGCAAGGCGGCAGCGCTGATGATATCGGCACCGAGGTGCGCATCAACGCAACCGTGGTACCCGCAGGAGCCGCCATGCCGGCACAGTCAACCACCTATGGCGACGAGCTGATACCCGACCGCTACTTAGACGACGCGACTTCAAGCGACATGCAATAAAATAAAGTAAAAAAAGCCCCGCGCAACCGGTAAAAGTTGTGCGGGGGCTTTGCTATTTCTGAGCTGCCGATTATCTGCCCTGCATGTTTTGCATCATGCGTAGTGCGGGGCCAAATGTTCTTGACTCCTCGGGACACATCATGATCGCAATCGTGTCGGGGTTTGTCGCCGCATTCAATCCGACCGGCACGAGCCCCTTCAGCTCTGGCGGCTGGAGCAGCAGTATTAGTTCGGGATTGGCGGTGTCGTAGAGGTTCTTCGGCGTCCCGGGAAATTTTTCGATATCGATAATCCCAAGAAATATCTTTGAGCATTGCGCCGTAAGTGTCTTAAGATTTTGTGAGGCGTCTTTGCACGAATGGAGGTCGCCACCGCACAAACTGAGCGCCGCCTTGGTGACGCCCTTTTCGCGGAGCTGGGTCGAGAGCCACATCGGGTTTAGCGACTCGACCGCTTCATCATTCGGAGATGGAGTCTTTTGGTTCAGGCCGTTTATAGTTCCGACCGCCTCGCCGATAATCCGCATATTTGGCGGATACGGCGACCGTAGCTGCTCGCGGATGATGTCGAGCTGTTCGTCCAACGTTCCTGCAGTGGCATACGCGTCAAACAAGCAGAGTGCGGCAATGGTAAGAAGCGTCCTTAGCATGAGGCACCTTTTGGTGAGGGTTACGTCCGATGGTACTTTGTCTAAATTACGAGCTTTTGTCAACAAACAAATTGTCGGGTATTCTGCGCGTATACTAACTCTATGTATATAAAAGTGCGGGTGACGGCGGGGGCTAAAAGGGAAACGATCACCAAGGTGTCTAAATCGAGCTACAAAGTAAACGTTAAAGAGCCGGCCGAGCGCAACCTGGCCAATGCGCGCGTCGTCGAACTAATAGCTCAAGAACTAAAAGTCCCTGTCAAAAAGGTGAAAATAATAAACGGCCACCAAAGCCCCTCCAAGATGCTGAGCATAGGGGAGTAATCCTCTTTACAGACCAGCGCTAAAGTTCCCAAAACGCTTATCCACTTGTTAAAGATTGTACGTGCAGTAACGTATAGATATTCATCTATACGTTTAATCTTTGGCACTTATGACCCACCGGTGTACTCGTGCGTTCCTTGTTCTAACAGTGTGTGTCCCTCTATTTTTTCTTGCTCCGGTAACCTATGCCTCGACGACAGACGCCGTGCCGTATTTGCAAGCGCATGCGCAATCGCCGTGGGTGGTCATGGCGCTCTCCTCGCTGGGCAACGCTCCGGACACCTCATTTTTGCAATCAGCAACCAGTACCGACACCGACGCAGTCGGGCTTGAAGCACCAATACTTGCCTTGGCCGCCGCGCATCAGGATCCTCGAACTTACCCTACGAGCGACCTGGTGCAAGGCCTCAAGTCGTTTTATGTAGGCGGGCAGATAGGCGACCCGGCAACGTTAAACGACGACATCTTTGGCGTGCTTGCGCTGGTTTCGGCCGGAGTGCCAACGCAAGATGATGTAGTTGCCGGTACCGCAGCATTTATTAAAGCGCATCAAAACCAAGACGGTGGCTTTCCGTTCATGGTGGGCGGCGCCAGCGACACCAACACCACGGCAGCGGCAATCATGGCGCTTATTGCGTCGGGCACTTCTCCCACTGACGCTGCCATAGTGCAGGCTCTTGCGTACTTGCACGCCGCACAAAACCAAGACGGCGGATTTCCCTACGACCCAAAAAGCCAGTGGGGCACGGCATCGGATGCCTCTTCGGACTCGTGGGTGATGCTCGCGCTTGATGCAAGCGGGGTCGACCAGTCTTTGTGGGCAGCCGCCAGCGGCACGCCTATGAGCGATCTGGTTTCCTACCAAACGCCCCAAGGTTATTTTGAATTCCAGCACGGCACCGGAGAGGATACTTTTACCCCGGTTACGACGTCGTATGCGGTGCTCGCGCTCTCAGGCAAAACGCTGCCCGTGGCAATACTGCCCGCGCCCGCCGCGCCCATTCCACCGGCACCTGCCGCGCCTGCTCCTCAATATACCGGCAGCGGCGGGGGAGGAGGGGGAGGTACTATCTCAGGCCCTCTTTCAATAGGATTTACTCTATCGGCTACTACCGCGACGACTACAAGTAGTCAGGCTCTTGCCGCCACTTCGACAACGCTTGGTACCGTGCTCGGTACCTCAACCGAGATGATTGGCTCTACGACACCGCCGGTGGCTAGCACTACGACAGAAGTGCCCGCGTTTACCTTTACGCACAATTTAAAGACGGGTATGCAGGATGTAGATGTTGCCGAACTGCAAAAAAAGTTGCTTGCGCACGGATTGCTCGTTATCGCTTTACCCACAGGTTGGTTCGGGCCGCTCACACTTGCAGCGGTCAAGGCCTTTCAGGATGCAAATGAAATCCCTCCGACGGGCTTTGTCGGCCCGCTTACGCGCGCTTCGTTAAACGCGTGGAAATAAAATGGTATCGTAAGACATATGGAACAGGAATCTCCGCAGTACAGTGCAAGTACTAATGCCCTTAAGACGCTCGCAGACAAAATCTACATTCACAAACTGCCCTCTTACGGCAACAAAATATTTTACTCTTTAGGTTTTTTAGCGCTTACTTCTCTGACTATGCTTGTGGTAACAGGCATACTGCTGGCGTTTAAGGGTCAAACGTGGTGGCTTACCAGTCCGTGGGGGATATATGTCCGCAGCGTACATTTGTGGTCGGTGCAGGCATTTATCGCAATTTTGCTGCTACATATTCTCGTCGTGTTCCTTACGAGCGCTTTCAAACCGCCCCGCCGGATGGCGTGGGTGTTTGGCGCAAGTATCTTTTGTCTCGCATTGATACAAACAGAATTTGGCTATGGTTTGCGCGGAGATTTTTCATCGCAGTTTCGCGCCGTTTCGGGGGCTGACTTTTGGAACGGAGCTCATTTGGGCTATTGGCTCAACCCGCTCAATTATCTGCAGGCCTATTCGATACACGTGTTCATTATTCCGTTCATCATATTTTCGCTCTTTATCTGCCATTACTTGTTGGTGCATACGTATGGCATCGCGCTACCGTACCGAAAAGACGTGCCCCGGCATATAGTTCCCGCCAACCACACCGTGATGTATCTGCGCGGCGCTGTACTGGTTGCATGCATTTTGCTGCTGGCATTCTTCTTTCACTCGCCATATGTTGACGATATGAGGGTCGCCTTCGGTAAAAAGTAGAGTTGCTGCATCATTCTTAAGATACTCAGCAAACATACGCATCTCAAGCCCACTGGCATCGTATCCCACCTCTCGGCGACC
>CAIJVL010000065.1 GCA_903824155.1 Candidatus Adlerbacteria bacterium | reverse complement strand
TGTCCCATAGGTTAATTTATCGCTTGCAAAAGGTTTACCTGTAGGGCAATATATCGGAAATTGCCTAGGGGTCTGCATGTCGGTACTGGTAGCATACATAAATTCGCTCCCGCTGATACTTTTGTTTGAGCAGTCCAATTTAAATTTGCTGCTGACCGTCAATCAGGAAGTCTTCGCAACAGAGATACTGCGCATGATGATAGGCTCCATAGGCCTCATACTTGCCGTGCCGATCACGACGGCTATTGCGGTATATATGCTGGCGGGACGGAAGCGGGAAACAAAATCTGCCCACAGCGGGCATCACCATTAATCTTTGTGTGAAGAGCGGTGCATATCGGTAAGCACGCCGTTGGCCTCCATTAAGACGGCAATAAGGTTTCGTAAAAACAAAACGCCTGCGCCGATCGTAAGCCACCCGGTAATCAAAGAGGCGATAGGCGATGCAAATAGAGCGACCGGATTGTAAAAACAGACGGCAATAAGCGTACACCAGAGCGGCGCACAAAATCCGCAATACAAAGAGCCACCTACGATAGGGAATATGCGTACCTTTTCGGCAAAGGTTGGATGATCAAGCAAGATCGCGCGCCAAATTAAGGCGAGCGTAGTAAGCGATGCGGTAAAGATAAGATAATTGGTAAACATATTTGTTGTAATTACTAAATAGAAGCCCCGCCAAACTGCAAAAGTTCGGCGGGGCGAATTCACTTGGCTGCTTAACAGTGTGCCGCCAGCTCGTTGCCGCTCTGGCGCAAGAACTTGACGCCTTCCTGTGTAACAGGATGGAACTCATTGCTGCGCATCATGCCAAGCGTGCCGCCTGCTATGACCAAGGGGCCGGCGTCGGGCCGAATGCAGCCATACTCCTTGGTTGAAAGAAGAACGGTCACATTGGTGGCGGGGCCAGCAGGCTTCATGTCGAAGATACAGCCGGGGCAGCATGGCGGGCATCCCGCACACGGTGATTTGGGCATTGTAAAGAACTCCTTCATTTATCAAACGCAAATAATTTGCGATTGTAGATATACCCTACCAAAGGGGATAAGTAATTGCAAGTTAGTTGCGTTTCTGATACCATGAAAAAGTGAAAGGGAAAGCAAAAAGTAAGCCGACTTATAAAGAAGCGCTCAAAGTGGCCGGTTTTAAGGCAACCCCCAAAAGACTCGAGTTGCTTGAAGCCCTTGCGCGCGTCGAGGAGCCTTTGACCGTGCTTGCCATACAAAAGCTCCTGCGCAACAAAATGAACGAAGTCACTCTGTACCGCGCTCTTGAGGCGTTTGCCGCGGCTGGTTTGGTGCGCCGCGTCGATCTTAACCACGACCATGCGCATTACGAGCTCGCTATGGGTCGCGAGCATCATGATCATGCGGTTTGCACCAACTGCGGCGTAGTTGAGGATATTAAAGGTTGCGCGCTGGAACCTTTAGAGAAAAAGGCGCTTGTGCAATCAAATTTTAGAAGCATTTACTCGCATAACCTGGAGTTTTTTGGCTTGTGCCAATCGTGCTCAAAATAATATGTTGGCATTTTTTATAGGCTGCGCGGCGTTCTGTTCCACGATGCTCGGCGGTTCGCTTGCTCTTAAGCTTCGCGACCGGCTGCACTTGGTGCTGGGCTTTAGCGCCGGCGCGGTCGTGGCGGTGGCTTTTTTTGACCTGATGCCGGAGGCGCTAGACTTAGGCGCCGCTACGCACGAGCTTTCGACTATTGTTGCGTTCGTGGCGCTCGGCTTTTTTCTTTATCTATTTTTGGACAGAGTATTGCTTTTACACGGGCACACGCACGAAGAGGGTGATACCGATTTTGTCGAGTCGCGCGGCCACGTGCGCGCGGGCTCGCTCTCTATCCATTCATTCTTAGACGGCGTGGGCATTGGCTTGGCCTTCCAGGTTAACGCAGCAGTCGGTTTGGTGGTTGCCGCGGCAGTGTTGGCGCACGATTTTAGCGACGGTATTAACACCGTCAACGTGGTCGTGCGCCACGGCGGAGAATTTAAAAAGGCTCTGCGCTGGCTGGTGGTAGACGCGGTAGCGCCGGTCTTGGGCGTGCTAGTCACGTTACTCTTTAGCGTCTCACAAGAGTCACTTAGCCTCCTCCTAGCCCTATTTGCCGGCTTCTTTCTCTACATTGGTGCCTCGGACCTTATTCCCGAGTCCCACCATCAGCATCCGCGCTTTCTCACGACAGCCATGACCATCGTTGGAGCCTTGGTCCTCTACACAGCTATCCATTTCGCCGGTTGACCGACTGCATAAACTTTTGTTTAATGTCGCCTCATGCAGGGACTTCCTTTTTGGCTGCAATTGCTCGGCTGGGGATTTGAATTCATCTTTTGGATTTGGGATATCGTGCTGCCCATGATAGGTGAGGTATTTACGCTGTTTCTCGGCCTCGTTATTGAGGCATTCCCATTTATTGTGCTGGGCGTTGTGCTTTCGGTGCTTATAGCGTTGTTCGTAAAAGACGAGTGGATTGAGCGCTACGTTCCGCAAAACCGTTTTCTTTCGCACCCCTTGCTGGCGCTGCTCGGCATACTGCTGCCGGTATGCCAGTGCGGCAATATCCCTGTTGCGCGCCGGCTTCTTGCAAAAAAGTTCCCCGTATCGCAGGCGGTCACCTTTATGCTTGCCGCCCCAATAGTAAATCCGATTACGTTCGTTACGACGCTCGAAGCGTTTAACGTCGACCCTATGGTCGCTTATATCCGCATTGCCGCGGGGTTTGTCATTGCCGTTGGGATAGGCATTGGTATCAGCTTCATGGATGATCAAAACACCCTTTTACGAAGAGAGTTTATTGCCGAAGTGTGCGAACCCGCGCATAAGCACAAACACAAATGGTCCGAGGCCGTTTCTATCTTTCAGCATGAATTTATAGGCATGTTCAGGATGCTGTTTGTAGGGGCCGCCATCGCGGCTCTGGTGCAGGGGTTTGTGCCGCGCAGCGTTATCGCACAGCTCGGTTCGCACGCGCTCCTTTCCATCATCGCCATGATGGGTTTGAGTTTTGTCATCGCGCTGTGTTCAAATGTCGACGCTTTTTTTGTGCTTTCCTACAGCCAGACGTTTACGCTCGGGTCACTTATGGCCTTTATGACCTTCGGGCCGAGCATCAATATTAAAATACTATCCATGTTGCGTAGCACGTTTACCGCGCGTGCATTGATAATGATATCGCTCGCAGTTGCCGTAAGTTCGCTGGCGCTCGGCGTTGGCATTAACAGTTGGTATCGTCCCTTCCTTTAAATAAATATATATGCGACGCGCCACTTTTATAATTATGTTTCTGTGCAGCATCCTTATTCTCAAACTCTCATGGGAAGGGAAGCTGTCGTACTATATCCACCCGCGTTATTCGCTATGGGCAACTGTGGCTGCGCTGGTGACGTTTTGTGTCGTGCCTTTGGTGTATATATTCAAGAGGCATATCCATGTCGAGCAGCCGGGCCGGAGCGGCAGGATTTTAAACCGGATAATCATAGTAGTTCTTGCGGCGGCTCTCTGTATCCCGGCGATGCCGCTGTCGTCCTTTACCGCATCGGAGCGGTTCGATCCGGCGGCACCCCCGACCGCGAATATTTCGTACATGCTCGGCTCTCCCGTTAACCCCAATGCTGCAAACCTTACGATACGCGAGTGGATCATCCTGCTGTACCGGAAAGGCGCGGACCTATCGGCATATCAGGGCCGCACGGTCGACCTGACCGGGTTCCTTTACCCCAATACCGACCGGCAATTTTACGTCATGCGGTTTGTGGTGACCTGCTGCACCGCAGACGCAACCCCCATAGGTATACCGGTGCAATACACCTGGAGTCCGGAGTTTAAATCGGGCGATTGGGTTGAGGTGCAGGGTAAGATATCCGTTGTCCAAACGGGGCAGGAGCCGAGCGTGCTTATAGTCCCTACTTCGGTCACTGCCGCTCTGCAGCCTCTGGTCCCATATATCTATTAAACTACACAATAATTTTTTAGGAAATCTAGGTAAGTCGCGGGGTATACTTGCGTCTGTGCTAATGTGGCACATTAAATCATCATGAAGAATAAATTCTTACTGGGCGTACTGGTAGGGGCAGTGCTAATGATAACCAGCGCTAGCTATGCCTATACCGTTAAAAGTGGCGACACAATGAGTCGTATTGCAGCTAAAAGCAGCATGACAGTTAAACAATTGTGGGCGCTTAATCCCTTTATCAAGAATCCTAACCTTATACACGTTGGGCAGACTATTAAAACTTCATCAACAACTGCAACTACGGCAGGACAAAAGATTACTACTAAAGCAGCGACTAATACTACGGTAGTACAAGCCCCTACACCGGTCGCAACAAAGCCGAGCCCCACTCCGGTAACTCCGGTTCCTACGACAAGTGCTGGGGGCGAGATAAAACTTACCGCATACCTTACCGGCTATGCGTGGCCTGACAACACGCCACCGGGCTCGGCTATCTCAAACCCGGTCATACATCATCAGGCAGACGGCACTGGTACTTATGCCGACCCAATTACGGTGGCAGTAGGTCACAGCTTTATAAACGGCAAGGATATATTGGACTACGCAGCAGGTACTAGAGTTTACGTGCCTAACTTGCGCAAGTACTTTATCGCCGAGGACACGTGCGGCGACGGCAACACTCCGCAAAACGTCCCGTGCCACAACCTTAACGCCCCGGGCAACTCGGCCCCTGCAGGAGCCCAAGTGTGGCTCGACTTGTGGGTGGGCGGCGTTGGCTCTTCGCAAGCAACGGTGCTTAAGTGCGAGGATGCCATCACCGACCTCCACACCGTTATCGTGAGCCCCGCAAGCAACTACGCGGTTAACCCCGGCCCTGTCTACGGCACCAGCTGCGCACCGCAGTACGGCGAGAGTGTAGTGACTCAGTAAAGAGTTACTCAAAAAGAAAAACCGCCCATCATTCAATGGGCGGTTTTCTTATTTACTTGTTGCCCAATACTACTGAGCGTTGAGGGCTGCTCTAGTGAGCGGGCCTACGACGCCGGTGGCTGGAATACCATTGTTGGTTTGGAACTGCATCACGCCTGCCCTGGTGAGAGGGCCAAACGTACCGCTGATGGGGCCGTGGTAATCGTTAAGCGTGGTGAGCTTGGTCTGGAGTGCGGTTACTTGGTCGCCCGTAGAACCTACCTTAAGAGTCTCGGTAAACGTCGTGGGGCCTGTTGAGGCGCCAAGCACTGAGCCGCCAGTAGTAGGAGCCGGAGCGCCGGTA
>CAIJVL010000064.1 GCA_903824155.1 Candidatus Adlerbacteria bacterium | reverse complement strand
AGCTTCAAGATGTACATGTACCCAACCGCGATGTCCTGCTCGAACTTCTCGCCGGTGCGGCCGTCGTAGAGCGCCATTTTGCCGCTCTCTTTAAATCCTGCTTTTTTAAGTTCGCCGCGAATTTCTTCTTCGGTAGCGCCGACGAAAGGAGGACAGATTGCTTGGTAGTTAAGCGAGTTTGCTGCAAGACCAAGGTGCAATTCGAGAATCTGACCGAGGTTCATGCGGCTTGGAACGCCCAAGGGAGTCAAAATGACGTCAACCGGGCGGCCGTCTTCCATGTACGGCATGTCTTCCTCGGGCAAGATGCGTGAGATAACACCCTTGTTGCCGTGGCGGCCTGCGAGCTTGTCGCCGACTGACACCATGCGGAGCTGTGCGATTTCAATATGGATGCGCTTGATGATGCCGGACTCCAAGTGGTGGCCAGCCTCGCGAGAAAATACTTTTACGCCAACGATGCGGCCCTTCTTGCCGTTTTCCATGCGCAAGCTCGAGTCTTTAACATCGCGAGCCTTGTCGCCGAAGATAGAACGCAAGAGGCGCTCTTCAGGCGTAAGCTGCGTTTCGCCTTTTGGAGTGATCTTTCCAACAAGGATGTCGCCAGGGCGGACTTCAGAACCGACGCGAACGACGCCATCCTCGTCGAGGTTGCGCAACTTCGCCTCAGATACGTTCGGAATGTCGTGAGTAGTCTCCTCGGGACCCAATTTGGTGTCGCGTACGTTGCAGACAAACTCCTCGATGTGGATCGATGAGAACTTGGAGTTCTTCACCATGCGCTCGGAAATAATGATTGCGTCTTCGTAGTTGTTGCCGCTCCAGCACATAAACGCAACAAGCGCATTTTGGCCGAGCGAGAGCTGACCGCCATCAGAAGATGACATGTCTGCGAGCAAACCTCCCTTCTTAACTTTGTCGCCTACCGATACTGAGGGGCGCTGGTGGAGCGCGGTAAAGCCGTTGGTGCGCACGAAGTTAACCAGAGGGTACTCTGTTTCTTTTCCTTTTTCGTTTTTAACTTTGATGTGTTTGCCGTCAGACGCGGTAACGACGCCTGCCTCTTTGGCATAAATAAGGCGGCCGGTGTTGCGCGCTGCGCGCTCTTCAATACCGGTAGCCACGAGCGGCATTTCCGGAATAATGCACGGCGTTGCCTGCTTTTGCATGTTCGAACCCATCAATGAGCGGTTTGCGTCGTCGTGCTCGAGGAACGGGATCATGGTCGTTGCGATAGAAAAAGGCTGCTCCGGAGATACATCTATATAGCTGATCTCGTTGCGGGCAAAGCGGGCCGGTGCGCCGTTAAGGCGAGCCTCTACTTGCTCCTCGAGGATTTTGCCATCGTCAGACACCTGTGTTGCGCCGTGAGCGATGATCTCCTTCTCTTCTTCGGCAGCGTTAAGATATACCACTTCATGGGTTACTACGCCCTTAAGTACCTTTACGTACGGGGTCTCTATCATGCCGAAGGCATTGAGGCGTGCGTATTGCGCCAAGCGTAAGATAAGACCGATGTTCGGACCTTCAGGGGTGTGGATAGGACAAAGGCGTCCGTAGTGGGACGGGTGTACGTCGCGCACTTCAAAGCCGGCGCGCTCGCGAGTAAGACCGCCCGGGCCGAGTGCCGAAAGGGTGCGGAGGTGCTCAAGCTCTTCAAGCGCGTTGGTCTGCTGCATGAACTGGCTCAGCTGGTTGGTGGTAAAAAATTCTTTGATGCGGGCCTGGAGCGGGCGCGGGTTGACGAACTGCTGCGGCAGCGATGCATCGGCATCGATGGTCGACATGCGGTCCTGAATGTTGCGCTTCATGTGGGTAAGACCCACGCGAAGGCGCTGCTGTAGCATCTCGCCTACGTAGCGCACGCGGCGTGAACCCAAGTGGTCGATGTTGTCCTCGACTGCCTCAGGGTCATGCTCGAGCTTGAGCACGTGATGAAGCACCGTGACTACATCGTCAAGCGACAACGTTTTGCGGCCGAGTTCTTTCTCGTCCAAAGACTTGCCAAAGCGCTGGTTAAAGCGGAAGCGGCCGACGCGCGAGAGGTCGTAGCGCTCGGCACTAAATATAGAGTTGATATATTCGCGGGCATTTGCAGCGGTAGCCAAATCGCCGTCGCGCAAGCGCTTGTGTATCTCGACATAGGCCTCTTCGGCGGTTTTGGCCGGATCCTTTTCGATAGCCGCCTCTACCCAAGCCTTGCCGGCCGGAGAATTAGCGAAAAGAGATTTAAGGTCGCTGTCGTACGGTGCGCCAAGGATGCGCAGCAGCGAGGTTGCAGGGAATTTGCGTTTGCGGTCGATGCGCACCTGGAGCTCGCCCAAAGCGTCGGCTTCGATCTCGATCCATGCGCCGCGCTGCGGGATTATTTTTGCGCCAAAGTGCACTTTGCCCTTTACTTCGTCCGACGTAAAAAAGACGCCGTACGAGCGGGCCAGCTGCGGCACAATAACGCGCTCGACGCCATTAATAATAAAGGTGCCGTGCTCGGTCATAATGGGCAGGTCGGCAAGGAAGATCTCTTGCTCCTTCTCGATCCCCATCGTTTTGTTTTTGAGCTTTACGATCGCGCGTACGGGGACGTCGAGTGACATCTTTTGCGCTTTGGCAAAGTGCTCGTCGTACTTGGGCTCGCCTATCTCGATTTTGACAAACTCCAAGTCAAACTTTTTACCCGAGTAGTCGGTAATGGGGGTAAATTCTTTAAAGGCATCGCGAACACCCTCCTCTAAAAGGAGTTTGTACGAGTCGACCTGAGCGGCGACGAGGTTTGGCGTTTCAACACGAGGCTTGCGATAACGGGCGAAGTATTTTTGTTCACGCATAGGGGCAAATATGCTAGGAAACTTAATAAATGAGTTCTGCTGAACCTTTTACAAAAAGTGCTTTCAAAAAATCCGAGAGTAATCTTTTGAGAGAACTTTTTGCAAACTTGCAAGAGAGTTATGCACAGACCATAAACGCAAAAAGTGAGGGCGCGAATACGCTCCCCAGACCGGTTTTATCCGATGTTGGTGGTTTTTGCTACCACAGATTTAATTGTCGAAACGTAGCCCTCGCAACTCATTCTCACCCCTCCTAGGTGACCCCGCCTTGTTTCGTTTATTAGTATATACCTCTCCTTGGGGGCGTCAAGCCCTGCCGGCAGGCAGGCAGGCCCAATTCCTACCCAAGTAGCCTAGCAGTAAGGAAAAAGCCGCCCGGAGTGCCGGGCGGCTTGATAGCAAAAAACAAATATAGACTCAAGCCGGGCGCAATGCCTCGACCGGAAAACTGACACAAAGCGTGTTGGGACCGACTTCGAAATGGACGAGCTGGTGACCGAACCCATCGACAATCGAGCTGTCGGGAATGCCGAAACTGTCGGCCTTGATCTTGACCAAGTTGCCGCTGATATCGCGGGCTCGCCTAGTCATCGCCGCCTTGACTCCGGAATTTGTATCAAAACCACGCGCTGAAGTCACAACAGTCATGCTTCTCTCCTTGGTTGCCTTCTGGGTAGACTCGGGAAATCGATACTAAAACAGTCCAAAGATGAGCTTATAACCTGACTGACTTTCGGTCAACAGGGGTTTCCCACAGAAAAAATTCCTAAAAAGGGAGAGATGAACGGGAGCCCTACTCCCTTTTTAAGAATTTGTTTCTGTGGGATTGCTTCGTTTTTTGTTTTTCCAAAGGTCCATGTTTGCATGATGCCCGGAAAGTAAGACTTTCGGCACGCTATACCTTTTATCCTTGTAAGTAAAAACTTCCGGGCGAGTATATATCTCGTGGCTGGCAACGCGAGACTCTTCGAGCGACTCGAACTTGCCGAGCACGCCCGGTATCTGGCGCGCAGTGGCATCAATAATAGTGAGCGCCGGCAACTCTCCGCCGGTAAGGATGTACGGGCCAATCGAAACCTCTTCGGCTTTGAGTATTTTCTTAACCCGCGCATCAATCCCTTCATATCGGCCGCAAAGGATTATTACGTCCGAATATTTTTTACTTAAATTTTTAGCGTAAGCATTGGTCAGCGGCTTCCCTCCCGCCGCCGTAATAAGCACTTTGGTTTTGGATTGATATATCAATCCACCCTTCTTTTTGTTCGACTTCGTAAGTCCGGCAGGTTTTATCTTTTTTTGGATAGCTTCCACTGCGCGGATAAAGGGCTCGGCTTGCAGGACCATCCCCGGGCCGCCGCCATAGGGCCGCTCATCGGCCTTGCCCCACTTGTTGGTCACAAAGTCACGCAGCTGGTAGCTCCTTACCTCAAGCAGCTTGGCCTTCTCGGCCCGAGCCAAAATAGACGCCCCCGCGTAAGCATCAATAACTTCCGGGAAAAGAGTTACTACGTGGAATTTCATCACTTCTTATATACTACTCTTTCCAAAAAATGTCGCGTGCCACCATGTCCTTGGTAATAACCTCCGTAAAGCGCATCATAACCGGGTACTCTTTAGCTGCTTTAAATTTATTTCCAAGATGCATGTCGTAGGTAATCTTAAGCTCTTTAACCGAGCGGGCGGCTACCGGGTCCATTAACTCAAATAGCGGCTCTATTTTGTCTAGTGCGTAGCAAAACTTACCCTCAGGGGTAGTGTGCGCCTCGTACTCCTCCCATCGTTCATGCGCCAAATGACTCAAGGACGGCGGCAACGAATCAAACACTTCTTTAGCCGCTGAAAGTTCGCGCTCTAAATCGGATTCGGTCTTGGCATAGGTAACCACATCGCCGTATTTTATTTCCGGAAAGTCATGAAAGAGCAGTATTTGATTTACTTTGTATGCATCGAGTGAAGGTCCAACCGGCTCGTGTTGTAAAAAGTATTGCGCCAAGTATAAAAGTGCAAAGACATGATCGGCATCAGACTCTGCGTGTACATCTATCTCGCGCTTACCGGCATAGCGAATAATGCTTTTTTGTTTATAGCCAACAACAAGGCGACGTGCCTCTTCCAAAATTTCCTCGTCGGTATAGGTCAAAATATCCTTCATAGCAATGCATCAGTATACCAAAGAAAAAACCGCCCTTTAAAGGCGGCTTTTCTCGTGTTTAAAAATTGCCCAGGTTGTCCATTGCCTCGTCGATGGACTTCATTTGCGGCGTTGCGGCTGCCGCTTCGTCGTGGCTGCCGTCCCAGCCTGTGGCTGCACTGCCTCCGCCTTGCTCTGATGAGCGGCCGCCGGCAGGCTCGTTTATTTTAAGGTTAACGCGGGCGTTGTGCTTCATGCCTACCACGCGAAGGAGCGTGCGGATTGCCTTGGCGGTGTTGCCCGAGCGGCCTATTACCTTGCCCATATCCTCGCCGTTAAGGTCAAGCGTCAAAAGTACGCCCATTTCGTCTACGGTTCGGCCTATCTTTACATCATCCGGATGCTCAACCAACCCGCGTACGACGAACTCCAAAAATTCCTGATCTTTTTCTGCCATGACAGTATATTTATTTTGTTAAAGACTATGCGTCTATTGTAACGGAGGTTTGTGTATGGCAAACGAGTTACCAACAGTAGCAATTATGCAGCTGCCTCTTCAGACGGAGCTTCCTCAACTGCAACTTCTGTCTGTGCGGACTCTTCCGCGGGTGCTGCGGAGTCGAGCGCCGAGTCCTCGAGGGGGAGCGCAGCGGCATCTGCGGAAGGGGCCGCCTCAACCTTCGCTACAGTCTTCTTGGGCAATACGTTTATCTTTTTAGCATCGATTATTTTATTGGAAACAAGCAGGTTGTGGACGGTTTCCGAGGTAGTAGCGCCCATACCTATCCAGTGCTTGATGCGGTCGGCCTTAAGGTCAATACGGTCGGTGCGTGGGTCGTACGAGCCTACCATCTCGAGGTAGTTGCCCGGCTGCGGTTTGCGCTTGGACTCAACAACAATAACCCGGAAAGACGGGTCGTTCTTTTTGCCAACGCGGGTAAGGCGGATAGTTAACATATTGTCTTTATATCTTCTTTATTGCCTTTTTCCTTTAGAAAAAGGCCCCCTCTCGGGGTGTGGCCACACTGTAGCAGATTAGACAAAAAGTGTCTAGTAAAGCCTTTTATCTTTTGTATCTCCCTTTTATTTTCATAAATCTGTGGTATATTGCTTGTACTAATGTCACAGGGCACGAAGAGGGGCGCACACGAAGTCTCCAAAAAACACATAGAGGGCATCATCAGCGTCAATCGCCGCGGGATTGGCTATTTGGCGTTTGACCCTACTGCAGTTAAAGGCGCCCCTAAGGCAACCGAGGATATAGAAATACCGAACGAGGCTTTAAAGGGCGCACTCAACGGCGACACGGTCGAGGTTGAGCTGACCGGCCTCTTTCCCCGCCCCAAAGGCAAAGTGATTAAGATTGCAGAGCGCGCTAAAGAGGAGTTTGTTGCAACGCTCGAGACCAAGGAAGGCAAACTGGTTGCCGTGCCTGCCGATCTGCGCTTTTACCGTCCCATCCAGCTGGCAGACGCGAGCAAATATACCGAGGGAGAAAAGGTTTTAGTGCGCCTTATTTCTTTTGACGGCACAACCGACCCAACCGGCACTATTGCCCTGCACCTTGGCCGCGCCGGCGAGCATCGCGTAGAGATGAATGCGATAGTGATGGAGCACGGCTTCTCTACCAGCTTCCCTCCCGAAGTTGAGCGCGAAGCGCAAGCAATAGAAGACGATTACGCCAACATCATTGCCGCCGAAATACCTAAACGCTTGGACTTTAGAGAGTCGACTACTTTTACTATCGACCCCAAAGACGCCAAAGACTTTGACGACGCACTTTCGATAGAAGTTTTGCCCAGCGGCGAGTTCGAAATCGGTGTGCACATTGCCGACGCAACCTTCTTTTGCGTACCAGGTACCGCGATAGACGACGAGGCGGTAAAGCGCGGCACCAGCGTGTACTTGGTGGACGCGACCATACCTATGCTCCCGCACCAGCTCTCGGGCAACGTGTGCAGCCTTAAAGCCGATGAAGACCGCTTGGCCTTTTCGGCGATTTTTAGAATGAACAAAGACGGCAAAGTGCTTGAACGCAAATTTGCTAAAACAGTCATACGCTCGAATAAACGCTTTACGTACGAAGAGGCGCAGGAGATTTTGGACAAGCAAAGCGGCGAGTATATAGATGAGCTGAACATCCTGCGCGACCTCTCGCGCACGATGCGCAAACAACGCGAGCACGAGGGCGCGATAGACTTTGGCGACAACGAGGTGCGCTTTACCTTGGACGAAAGCGGCAAGCCTATTGCCATCACACGCAAGGAGCGCATCGAGACCAACCTTCTTATTGAAGAGTTCATGCTTTTGTGCAACCGCGAGGTGTCACTGTATGTCTCAAGCCTCGCCAAAAAGCTGCCTGAAAAGAATTACGTCTTTTTGTACCGCATCCATGACACGCCTAAAGAGGACCGTGTTGAAGAACTGACCACCTTTGTCCGCGCAATGGGCTATGACTTTGCCCATAATAAAAAGAAGCCAAGTGCCAAAGACATCCAAAAGCTGCTTAAGGATATCGTCGGCAAGCCCGAAGAGCATTTGATACGCACTGCCACCTTGCGCTCAATGGCCAAGGCGATCTACTCGACCAAAAATATCGGGCACTTTGGCCTATCATTCGAGTACTACACGCACTTTACCTCGCCAATACGCCGCTACCCCGACATGCTGGCGCACCGCATCCTGGCAAGCCACCTCAGCGGCACGCCCATAACCCGCCACGAATTTACCAATCTTGAAAAGATGTGCCTCACCGCCAGCGCACAAGAAGCGCGTGCGGTCGAAGCCGAGCGCGAATCTATCCGCTACAAGCAGGTGGAGTATATGACAGACAAAATAGGACAAGTGTTTGATGGAACTATATCGGGCGTGACCGACTGGGGCCTGTATGTCCAAGAAGCGCTTAGCGCCGCCGAGGGGCTGGTGCGCGTGCGCACCATAGGCAATGATTTTTATAATTATTCCCAAAAAGAGTACGCGCTGATAGGCCAGCGCACAAAAGAAAAACTCACCCTGGGGGACAGGGTGAGGGTCAAATTGGTGGCGGCTGATCTCGCCGCTAGAACGCTTGATTTTGAACTGGTTCGTTAGTCTTCCAGATTCAACTGGCTGTATTCGTGGCTTGCACGCAAACTGAGACGCTTGCTGTCTGCATAGGACAGGTGTTGGTCTTCGTAAAGGCCTCGATCGAAAATGACCCCAGGCTGCGTTGCTGCAGCAAGGCGATCAGCTATCTTCTCGTGCGGTGTGCGCGTATCAGACATCCACTTTCTCCCCAAACGATAGGTTACACTGCGTAACCTCCATTACTTAACCACCACGCGTTTCTTCATGCAAGCTCAGCTGTGGTGTAATGTGTGCATAGTAAACAAAACGCGCCCGAGCATGGGCGCGTTACGCGTGTACATAGTGTGGTGTTAGATGCCGAGCTCGGCGCGAGTCTTGCCGGTCATCGCGACAAAAGTATTTTTGAGCGACTCCGAAGGCAGGTCTTTTAGCGCGACGCGCTGTTTTCTGCGAGTATCGACTGAGCTGTTCATCAGCATGCGGTAAGAACGAACTTGCCCCTTAGCATCTTGCTGAATTTCGTACTCAAAATCACCGTGGTTTTCAGTAACGCAGCGAACTTGTTGTACCATTCTTATCTCCCCTAGTGTGTGCTGTAGTCCAAACAGCACTATACCACCGCCTTTTTATTTTGCTACCGCGAGCGCTTCTTCAAACTTAACGCTTAATAATTTGGAGATGCCGTCATTCCCCATCGTGATGCCGTACAGCACTCCGGCGCGGCTCATCGTTTCGCGGTTATGGGTGATTAAAATCAATTGAGATTTTTTAGCGAGGTTCTCTATCATGTCGCCGTAGCGGCGGCTGTTGGCTTCGTCCAGCGCGGCCTCGGTTTCGTCGAGTATCAAAAACGGCGGCGGGTTGACCTGCGACATAGCAAAGATAAGCGCGATCGAAATAAGCGCGCGCTCGCCGCCGCTTAACATATGTATGCCTTTGACGCGCTTATGCGGGAGAGATAGTTGTATATCAATTCCCTCTTGCACCTCCACATCCTCCTCGTCGGTAAGGTCTGACCTTAGCTCAGGGCTCTCCAGGTCAGACCTTTCGGCTCCCCTGCGCAGTTTTTTTTCTTTAACGGTTACAAGCGATGCGCTACCGCCATCGAACATAAGTTTAAAGAAGGAGTCGAACTGCGTATTTATTTTTGCCACGCCGTCGTCAAACCGTACTTCGAGCGTACGGGTTAAATCCTCGATCAACTCTTTAAGCTTTTGCGAGCTGGCTTCCAGGTCGGCAAGCTCGCGCATCAAAAACTGCTCGCGCTCGGTGGTCTCTTTAAATTCTTTCAAAATATCATCGGAGCCTATCGCGCCGCTCTCTTCGAGGCGGATCTTCATGCGCTCAAGCTTACGGCGGCGCTCTTCCTGCGCACTGCGATCTTCGTCCGCCTCGGTGCCGTCCAGCACAAAGCTGTCGTACTCGGCAGCGGCGCGGCCTAAAGCGGCGCCGGCCTCGGCGAGCTCGCGTACAAAAGCCTCGCGCTCGCGCGCAAGCAGGTCGGCGCGCGATTGCATAGCCGAAAGGGTCGCCTCAAGCTCGCTGCGTTTGGCCATGGTCTGAAAGAGCTCGCGTTCGGCTTCGCGCGAAGCGTCCTTTTCGCTGTCAATTTTTTGCCGCAACGCATCAACCGCGCTGCGTACGCGGGTCTCGTCCGCCGTAAGTTCGGCCAGCTGCGCTTCAAGTGCAGACTTTTTAGCCTGCAGTTCTTCTTTACTGACAACTTCGGGCGCTACTCTTTTTTGGATGCGGCGCATAAACTCGGTAGCCAGCACAACCAATGCCTGTAGTTTTGCCTTAAGCGGCTGGCCATCAAGGTTCAGAGCCTCTTCAAGCTCTTGCAGCGTGCGCTCGGCAAACTCCTGTGCTTGCGAGGCCGGCACGCTGCCCTCTATCGTTTGAGAGAGTCGCGCGGCAGCGGCAATCTCTCCTTCAATGCGGCCCAAATCGCGCGACAGGTGCTCGCGGCGCTGGCGTGCGTTGCGACCCTCTTCTTCCAGCTGCATCAACTCTTGAGCCTTGGCATCTTTGCTGTGGGTGCGGCTCAGCTCGTGGCGGATGTGCTCGATAGTTGCATTAAGCGCTGCGTGCTGGCGAGCCGGCTCATCGCGATCTTCTTGTAACATCGTCTCGGCATGCTTTAAATAGACGCTTTCTCGCTTTAAATATTCGGCATACTTTACCGACAACTCATCGCGCAGCTTCTCGCCTTCCTCTATCTTTTTGACCTGTGATTGCAAAAACTTAAGATGGGGAAGAAGTTCGCGGCGCGCCGATTCGACCTCGCGCATATTTTCGGCCGTCTTTTCTATCTTCCTTTCAGCCTCCTCTCTTTTATATAAAAAGGCGGTTAAGCCCAGCGCGTCTTCTATCATCTCGCGGCGCTCGGGCGCACTGGCGGTTAAAACTCGGTCAGCTTCGCCTTGCGAAATAATATGGTGCCCCGAAGCTCCAATGTTTGCTTGAGCCAAAAGCTCGGCAATGTCGCGCAAACGCACGATGCTCCCATTAAGCCTATAGTCGTTGCCGCCGTCGCGATGCACCGTGCGCTCAAGCGTCACTTCATCAAAATCCAAATTTAAAGCGCGGTCCGTGTTGTCAAAAATAAGCTTGACCGAGGCTCTGCCTGCGCGCGGCACACTGCCCGAGCCGTTCCAGATAAGGTCCTCGCCGCGCTTGCCGCGCATCGACTTCATCGACTGCTCGCCTAATACGAAGCGAAAGGACTCGGCAATGTTACTTTTGCCCGAGCCGTTGGGACCAACGACAGCCGTGATAGAAGCCCCAAACTCCAGTTCGGTTTTTTTGGCAAACGATTTAAACCCCGACAATTCTATCGTCTTTAAGCGCATTCCCCCTATTGTAACAAATAAAACCTCTACCACCCCTTCTCCTCGATCGCGGCTCTGGCGGCCGACTGTTCGGCTTCTTGTTTTGATTTGCCGGAGCCTTTGGCTATGAGTTTGTCGCTTAAGTAGACGCCGACAATAAACTGCTTGTCGTGGTCGGGACCGGTCTCTTCCAAGACCGCATACGACGGCGTAATACCTTGGCTTTCTTGCGATTTTTCTTGCAGGGTCGACTTGGCATCCTGCCACAGGCGCTTTTTGATAATCTCGTCGATTTTTGGCAACAGGTGAGCCCCGATAAAATCGCGCGCCGCGTCGTAGCCTTGGTCTATATATATGGCGCCTATTAAAGCCTCAAACGCGTTGGCCAAAAGCACGCCGCGAGCGCGGCCGGTGTCTTTAGCTTCGCCGCGGCTCAGCAGTAAGTAGTCGTTCATCCCCAACTCGGTTGCAACCTCGGCGCACGTAGTGGCGTTAACCAATGCGGCGCGGTACGCGGTCAGCTCGCCCTCGGCATGCTGGGGAAATTTGGTATACAAAAAATGAGTCGACACCAGCTCTAATACGGCATCGCCTAAAAACTCAAGCCTCTCGTTGTGGCCCGAGCTTTCCCCGCGGTGCTCGTTAAGGTACGAACGATGGGTAAAAGCCTGCCGCAGCAGTTCAAGGTCGTTAAACGATACGCCGGCGGCCTCTTCAAATGTTTTAAAATCTTTCTGCATTTCTATATTTGTTGGTCTATGTTCTGTTCTCTTTGTGGTCGCGGTCGTTTATTTTTTGCACCGCGCGGGTGACTATCGGCAATACGTCCTCGTAAAAATTTAACTCTAAAGCATCCTGAAGGCGGAACCATTTTCCGTCATCCAAACCTCCCTTTTGCTCGAGCGTAATCTCGGTGTACGGCGACTCGGCCAGGAAGTAGTTAACCTGCTTGCGTTTTTTGCCCACCTCGGGGTCGCTAGCAATATACTCGTTTTCTCCCAAATTGTCTTGTATCGAGATGTTGAGCCCCAACTCCTCCTTTATTTCGCGGATGGTGCCCTCCTCGACAGACTCGTCTTTAAATTCGGGCGCGTCGCCTATTTTACCTTTGCTTAACGTCCAATGGCCAAAAATGTCGTGAACTAATGCAAGGTAAATCTCGCCTCCATGCTTGGCATACACCACCGCACCGCCTAATCTTTCGATTGGCATCTGGTCGTAGGGCACTTCTTTTTTCTTTTTAGATACTTCGTCTTTGCCCGGCTCGCCCAGCTCTTTGTACACTGCGCCAAGCACGCCGTTAACAAAGCGGCCACTGTTTTCTCCACCAAAACTTTTAGCCAGCTCGATTGCTTCGTTGATAGCCACTTTGGCCGGCACCTTTTCTCGATCGGAAAATAATAGCTCGTACAATCCTAAGCGGAGCACATTGCGGTCGACGGGCGCGATCCGCTCGAGCGGCCATTCGGGCGCCGCCTTTTCAATCACTAAGTCCAAGTCCTGCTTACGCTCAATGACACCCTTTAAGGCGTCTTGCATAAAAGGTAAATCTCCCGCTGCGGGAGCAAACTCCTTGGCATTGCGCTCGAGTATATCCATCGCATCACTAGTACTACTGTTGCGAAAGTCCCACTCGAAGAGCGTTTGGAGGACTACTGATCTGGAAAGGTGCCTGTTTGCCATAGGAAAAAGAACTACACGCCCCTGCCCGCACTCTTATATTCTACACTACTCCTGGAGAAGAGCCTTACGCCTGTCCACCTTTGGCGTTTTTTGCCTTGCGCTCGGCGCGCAGCTGAGCCTTTGCGGCAACGTCGGTTGCCACCTTGCCATTGTAGCGGCCGCAATTGGGGCACGCGCGGTGAGATACGCGCATGTTCCCGCACTCGCACTTTACAAGCGAGTGGGCGGCCAGAGCGTGGTGCGAGCGGCGGTTAGCCGTATGCGCACGGGTGTGTCTCATTCTTACTACCATGCCCCATACCATACCAAACAAAACTAAAAAAGACAAACCCCCGCGCCTTTCTGGCTAACGGGGGTCTTTGACGCAAGTATTTTACGCTGCTTTTACATGCCTCAGAAAGATAACCTCGGCATCGGCATACGTATCAGCAGCAATTTCAAACGCAGTACATCGCTTCGCCTCCTCCGGAGGAGAAGTCTCTCTTGCCACACGATGTGGGCATGTTTCCTTACCCAGAAGCCTGCAAAGACTGCACAAAAGCAGCTCCACTACAGCTTCTTTGCCGATGATCCGTCTTACAACATCGGCGCCATATTCGCCCGGTTTAATTGGGTCTTCTGGCCTTATTGACTTCACATTTATTCCCCGTGGTCTTGAGTGCTGGATACGCGATGAATACTGGCCTTCCGGGTAAGCACTATACCACGATTTCTATCTTGGTGCAAAACGACTTTCGGTGCAGTTCACTAAGCCCAAACTTGCGAATTTGCTCAAAATGCATTTCCGTACCATACCCTTTGTGCGACTCAAAGCCGTAGTTGGGAAACTTTTTAGCAAGCCTCTTCATCAGCCGGTCGCGATTCACTTTGGCAACGATAGACGCAAGCGAAATAATAGGCTCGATGGAGTCTCCACCGATGATCGTTTCCTGCTTGTACTCTTTAGGCGCGTGCAAGAGACCGTCGAGCAAGACTTTGTATCCTTCTACCTCGGGCGCAAGTTTGCGCACCCCGCCGTGTACGGCGCGCAAAGTGGCGCGCGTCAGCCCAATGCGGTCGATGGTCGCAGCCGCTACATATATAACGGTATGGCGCAGTAGCCCTTGTTTAGAGTAGTTGACCACGAGCGAGTAAATCTCTTCCCTCTTTTGCTCGGTCAATACTTTAGAGTCGGCAACCCCCGGGAACATCTCTTGTAGGCAGAAGTTTTTGTGCACCACCACGACGCCCACGGCCAAAGGCCCCGCCAGGGGTCCGCGCCCCGCTTCATCTACGCCAACGATAAACTCTGCCCTCATGGCGCCATTGTAACCGAATTGGAGCAAGTTAGCCTTAAAAAGGTATACTCCTTATATATGGCAAAGGCTAAGACTTTATTTACCCATTTGCACGTGCACTCGCACTACTCTTTGCTTAAGGCTCTGCCCAAAATCCCCGAGCTTGTTGCGCGTGCAAAAAAAGAGGGGCACATGGCGCTTGCCTTAACCGACATCGGCAACCTCTACGGCGCTATCGAATTTTACAAAGAGTGCGTCGATAACGAGATAAAACCGATCATTGGCATTGAGGTGCCGCTCCAAGATGCCAACCGCATTTTGCTGCTGTGCGAAAATAAGACTGGCTACCAAAACCTCCTCAAGCTGGTCACCGCCGCCAACCTCGACAACGAAGCGCAATTTACGTACGAGCTTTTGGCACAATATAAAGAGGGACTTATTGCCCTTGCACCGGTGGCGCGCGGCGACCGCTCGGTGGAGCTGCAAAAGATATATGGCAACGCCAACTTTTACTCGCATGCAGCGCTGCACGAAATATACTACCTAAGCCCCGACGATGCGCGCGCCTGGGAAGTAATGCGTGATATCGAAAATAAAGGAGCAAGCGACGATGGCGGCATGCAGAACGAGACGGAAGATTTGCACTTCCCCTCGTCCGATGAAATGGAGGACGAGTGGAGTCACGAAGCCCTGGCGCAAACAATGGAGATCGCCGGGCGTTGCAATCTCGACTTGACCCTCGGCAAGTTTATCTTCCCCGAGTTTGCATTGCCTGCCGGCAAAACGGGCGACGAGGTGCTGCGCGAGCTGTGCCTAGCCGGAATTACCGCGCGAGGACTCGAAGGCAGCGAGGACGTATTAAAGCGCCTCGAGTACGAATTGGACATCATAAAGTTTAAAGGCTACGCCGCGTACTTTTTGGTGGTAGAAGACCTCATCCGTTTTGCGCGCGAGAATAACATCTACACCAACATCCGCGGCTCGGTTGCAGGTTCCATGACCACGTACCTTTTGCAGATCACCAAGATCGACCCCCTTGCGTACAAAATACCCTTTGAGCGCTTTTTAAACCCCGAGCGCCCCTCGGCCCCCGATATCGACATGGACTTTGCCGACGACCGCCGCGACGAGGTAATAGAGTACACGCGCCAAAAATATGGCAACGATAAAGTGGCGCAGATAGGCACCTTTGGCACCATGCTGGCGCGCGGCGTCGTCCGCGACGTCGCGCGCGCCTTGGGCCATCCGTACGGCCTTGGCGATAGAATAGCCAAAGAAATCCCCATGGGTTCGCAAGGCTTCCCCATGACGCTTGAGCGCGCGCTTAAGGAAAATCCGGCGCTTGCCAAAATGTACAAAGAGGAGCCCGAAACAAAAGAAGTTATCGACCTGGGCCAAAAGATAGAAGGTTGCGCGCGCCACGTAGGCGTGCATGCGGCCGGCGTCGTTATCGCGCCAAAACCGCTCGTCGAGTACGCGCCGCTCCAAAAGGACCCCAAGGGCGGCAAGATAATAACGCAGTACGACATGTACTCGGTCGGCGAGGACGGCGTCGGGCTTACCAAGTTTGACTTCCTCGGCATAAAAAACCTCACGATGCTCGCGAGCGCGGTTGAGCTGGTAGAAAAGACTCGCGGCATAAAAATAGATATAGAGGCGATACCGCTCGATGATAAAAAGACGTTCGACATGCTGACGCGCGGCGAGACCGAAGCGACCTTTCAGCTCAACGGCGCCGGCATGACCCGCTTTTTAAAAGAGCTGCGCCCCACGACCATACACGACATTAACGCCATGGTGGCTTTGTACCGCCCGGGCCCGATGCAATTTATCCCGCAGTATATCGAGCGCAAGCACAACCCCGCACTCATCCACTACTTTGACCAGGCGATGGAGCCTATTTTGCGCCAGACGTATGGCATTTTGGTGTACCAAGACGACCTGCTCATCATTGCGCACGACTTGGCGGGCTACAGCTGGGGCGACGTGGATAAATTCCGCAAAGCGGTCGGCAAAAAGATCCCCGCCGAAATGCAAAAGCAAAAAGAAAAGTTTATCGCCGGTTGTGTCGAGACAAGCAAGTGGCCGCGCAAAAAAGCCGAGAGCGTGTGGGCATGGATAGAACCGTTTGCCGCATACGGATTTAACAAAGCGCACTCGGCGAGCTACGGCCGCGTGGCATACCAGACCGCGTATCTTAAAGCCAACTACCCGGTCGAGTATATGGCAGCCGTACTAACGGTCGAAGCGGGCGATATCGACAAGGTTTCCATAATGGTTGCCGAGTGCAAACGCATCGGGATCCCCGTCTTGCCGCCGGACGTCAACGAGTCATTTGGCGACTTTACGGTCGTTGGCGACTCTATCCGCTTTGGCCTCTACTCTATAAAAAACTTCGGCCGCGCGACCGCCGACAGCATCATTGAAGAGCGCAAGACAAACGGGCGGTTTATCTCCCTTTCGGATTTCCTTAGCCGCGTCAAAGACCAAACACTAAATAAAAAAGGGCTGGAAAGTTTAATAGAGTGCGGTGCCCTTGATTCACTGGCGGCGAGCAGTGCTGAAGACAACGGCCGGGGCCAAATGCTCGCCTCTATTGAGATGCTGCTGCAATATCACCGCGACTCCGGCCGCGAGCAATCGCAAGACTCTTTGTTTATGGGCCTGGGGAGCGAGGTGAGCGAACTTAAGCTGCCCACTGCGGCGCCCGCAACTATGGAGCAGCGGTTAGGCTGGGAAAAGGAGCTGCTTGGCCTCTACATCTCGGGGCACCCTTTGGATAAATTTAAGGACAAACTATCGAAGCGCCCGATGACGCTAAACCAACTTAAAGAGCGCGTGCCGCCGGGCGTCACGGCAGTTGCCGCCGGCATGATATCAGACGTGCGCCTCTTGTTAACTAAAAAGGGCGACCAAATGGCGTTTATAAAAATCGCCGACTTTGACGGCTTTTTGGAGGCGGTCGTATTTCCCAAAAATTACCTAGAGTTTAAAAACATAATCAAGACCGAAAATTGCATTGCGATAAAAGGCCCGCTCAACAACCGCAACGGCGAGCTTTCGATGGTTGCCGACAAAATGAAGGCCTTATAGAATTGGTTGACTTTTAGCCCTTTTGGGGGTATAGTATTAGAGGCTGGACATAGGAGGAAACACAAAATGTACGTCGTAATTTATGGGGCACTTATATTGGGTGTCCTGCGAATCATCGGAGTCATGTGATGGAAATCAAAGACCCGAAGAGCAAACTGTCGTCCGTGGACAAAGATGGCACCTTTTCGGAGCCGTCTCCGTTCGAATCCGAGCACGAGCGGTTGATGCGCGAAGAATTTCGCCGCCGGATGAACGCTACTCGAAACGGCGACACCGGCGACATCGTCAGAGGCAAATAACACTTTGCCTGCACAACTTCAAAAGCCCTGCAACTTGCGGGGTTTTTCTTTTTGCTAAAAATCTATTGCGCGGTAGTATAGGAGGAATGGAAGAAAATGATCATCGGAAGCTAGGGCAGGAATTGGACCTTTTTACCTTTTCAGATTTAGTAGGCTCTGGACTCCCTTTGTGGACGCCCAAAGGCACGTTGGTGCGCCAAGAAATAGACAACTTTGTCTGGGAACTTCGCCGTGCCAAGGGGTACGAGCGCGTCACCATCCCCCACATTACTAAAAAAGACCTGTACGAAAAGTCAGGCCACTGGAGCAAATTTGCCGACGAGCTGTTTAAAATAACTTCGCGCGAGGGCCGCGAGTATGCCATGAAGCCCATGAATTGCCCGCACCACACGCAGATTTTTGACCGCAAACCGCACAGCTACCGCGAGATGCCGCAGCGCTATGCCGAGACGACCATGGTGTACCGCGACGAGCAGTCGGGCGAACTTGGGGGACTTACGCGCGTGCTTTCTATTACCCAAGACGACGCACACGTCTTTTGCCGCTCATCTCAGGTGACTGAAGAATTCCTCAAGATTTGGGATATCATTGATACCTTTTACAAAACGTTCGGCTTTACGTTGCGCGTACGGCTTTCCTTCCGCGACCCTGCTGCGCCTGAAAAATATTTAGGCACACCCGAAATTTGGGATAGAGCTGAAAGTGAATTAAGGAAGATTGCCGAGGATCGCGGCGCCGATACTATTGAAGGTCCGGGCGAAGCAGCTCTGTACGGCCCAAAACTCGACTTTATGGCAGCCAACGCAGCGGGCCGCGAGTGGCAAGTGGCAACGATACAGCTCGACATGAACATCCCCGAGCGCTTTGACCTTACCTGCGTAAATGAAAAGGGCGAGAAGGAAAGAATCGTGATGATCCATGCCGCCATCACCGGATCGCTTGAGCGCTTTATTGCGGTATTGCTCGAGTACTTGGGCGGCAACTTCCCCACCTGGCTCTCGCCGGTACAGGCAAAAGTGCTGCCTATTAGCGATGCGCACTTAGGATACGCCGAAGAGGTTTTAGAAAGTCTTAAAGCTGCCGGCATCCGCGCCGAGCTCGATAGTAGCCACGAGTCGCTTGGTAAAAAGATCCGCGAAGCAAAACTCCAAAAGATCCCCTACACGCTCGTTATTGGCGACCAAGAAGTTGCCTCCGAAACCGCAAGTCTTGAAGGCCGCGAGGGCAAGCTGGGCGCTCTCCCCATTGCAGAAGTTATTGCAAAGCTGACTGAAGAAATAAAAACCCGTATGTCGAGTTAGCCAGGAGAAACATTTTCTGCGTCGCAGGCTCCGCAACCAAATATTTCTCCCGCCTCTATAACGTTTTGTGTAGAACAAAAAACTCCCCGAAGGGAGTTTTTTGCATACTGTTTTAAAGTCTAGTTACGCGTGGCGTGCGCGGTTGATCTGGCTCATGATAAACGAGTCGATCACATCGCCGTTAGTAGTATCAGGTGCCGGAGCTGCGGGAGCCGTTACTACATGGTTAGTGGTCTCTACTATAACCTCTTCCTCGGTACCAAAAAGTACTGACTTAAGGTAGTTGGCAATGTTGTTTTGTACACGCTTGATTGCGATAAGGTATGCCGCAAACAAGGCAAAGAGTACAAATGCGCCCCAGTAAGCGATTGATCCCCAAAAGCCGAGGTCAAGGCCGGTGTACGGCACCTGCGAGAGGCTTACGTACGGCGTTGCAGTGTTGTACGCAATCGGCGCGCGCGGGTAGACAACCGGAGGGTTGTACACAGGCTGCTGGTTAATATAGCAGTTCGGGTAAGTGCCCGAGTAACCAGACTGGCAGTACTGCTGGGTAGGATACGAGGTTGTAACCGGCTGCGCGTAGTTGGCAACAACGTTGTTGTTATTTATAACCGGCGCCGGGTTGGTGACAGTAGTGGTATTGTTGCAGCTATTACCGGTGCAGGTGTTGGTAGTCGTGTTGTCGGTAACGGTAGTCGGAGCGTAGGTCGAAGTGTTGCCGCTGTTAGTAGTGTTGCCGTTGTCCCACGTATTGGT
>CAIJVL010000063.1 GCA_903824155.1 Candidatus Adlerbacteria bacterium | reverse complement strand
GACTTAACCATCTTTAAAAAGACGTCCTCGGGGATATTGACCCGGCCGCTCGCCTTCATGCGGGCTTTGCCCTTCTTTTGCTTTTCGCGGAGCTTCATTTTGCGGGTGATGTCGCCACCGTACATGTGCTGGGTTACGTCCTTGCTCATGGCGGAGAGGGTCTTGGACGACAGTATGCGGCCCAATGCTTGGCCTTGTATCTTGGTTGAAAACATCTGGCGCGGCAAAATTTTGTAGAGCTTTTCGACCGCGGCAACCGCCTCTTCGTAGGCGCGGTGCTTGGCGACAATGCGCGTAAACGCGGCTACCGGTTCGTCGGCAACCAGTATATCGAGCCGCGCCACTTCAGCCAACCTCAATTCGAGTATCTCGTACGAAATAGACGCATAGCCCTGGCTGATGCTTTTTAATTTATCAAAAAAGTTGCGCATCAACTCGCGCAGAGGCATCACCGCTTTGAGTATCATCCTACCTTCCGAAAAAGTCTCGGTCGATTGTACAACGGCTTCGTGATCATACAGTAGCGTTGTCGTGCCGCCCAAGTACTCGGCCGGCAAAATAAGCTCGGCCTCGACGTACGGCTCCCATACCTTTGCTATCTCACCAAACTCTGGAAACTGCGGCGGCGAATACACGCTCTTGCGCGCACCATTGTTAAGTTCGACTTCGTACGTAATGGTCGGCGTCGTTACCACCAGCGTCAAATTAAATTCGCGGCGCAAACGCTCGGTCACAATCTCAAGATGGAGCATGCCAAGCAGGCCGCAGCGAAAGCCGCGACCGAGCACACCCGAAGATTCTTCTTCAAAAGAAAGAGACGAGTCGGAAAGGCGCAGGCGCGTGAGCGATTGGCGCAGCAACGTAAAGTCGTCTTGCGACTCCGGGTAAATAGACGCCCACACCACCGGACGCGGCTCGGCGTAACCGGCAAGCGCCGGCGAGTTGGCGCCGCGCGCGCGTATCGTATCGCCGACGCGTGCAAAGCCCGGCTCTTTAATACCGGTCACCACGTACCCGATCGAGCCATTGGTCAGCTCCCCTGCCGGCATCGGCTTGGGAGAAAAAGTTCCCACTTCCAAAGCAGTAAACTTTTTATCGCTCGCGACAAACTCCAGCGCATCGCCTTTTTTAATTGTGCCGTCAAACAAACGCAAATACACAATAACGCCCTGATGGTCGGAATATTGAAAGTCAAAAATGAGCGCGCGGGGTGATAAGGAAATACTCGGTTGCGGAGCATGAGCAAAGCGATCCGACGCAGAGAGTGTTTCCTTATCGCCCGCAACCGAGTATTGATCTGTGTCCCCTGCCACCTTAGGTGGCGGGACACGCTCAATCACTGCCTGAATTAAATCGGCGACACCCTCGCCGGTTTTGCCCGAACACAGCAAAATTTCACTCTCATCTATCTCAAGCAACTTGGCGACCTGCATCTTTACGTTGGGCACATCCGAGAGTGGCGAATCTATTTTAGAAATAGCCGGCACGATAACCAGCCCCAGCTCTCGCGCGCTGCGAAGCGTCGTCAAAGTCTGCGCCTGCACGCCCTGCGTACCGTCTACTAAAAGTATCGCGCCCTCAACCGCGGTCATCGCGCGCGACACTTCGTAGCTAAAATCGATGTGCCCGGGGGTGTCGATCAGGTTCAGCTCGTACTCCTCTCCTTTATATACGTGCTTCATGCGCACCGGCTGCATCTTGATGGTGATGCCTCTCTCCCTTTCAAGATCCATGCTGTCCAAAACCTGCTCGCGCATCTTGCGGGCTTCAATGGTGTGAGTCACCTCCAAAAACCGGTCAGCCAAAGTGGACTTCCCGTGGTCGATGTGGGCAATAATGGAGAAATTGCGTATATGCTTCATCAGAGACACTTTACCCTTTTTTACCCCTAAAAACTACTCTGGAGCCTGCTAAAAAGAAAAGGCAGGATATTACTCCTGCCTTAATTCCCTTTTTGTTTTCTAAAGGATCCCATCAAACATAGTGGGCCCATTAGGTGACAGCTTCGAGATTTTATTTCTTATATCTCTTGCGCGATCAATTTTTTCTTGGATTTCCTCGATACTCGACTCGGAGTGAGCCTTGCGAACGGCATTTCCCAGCCCTTTATCAAACCCAAGAAGTTTGATCAACTCGTCAATCTTTTCATCCTTCGCGTTCATCTCGATTCCCTTCTGTTGAATAATGAGGAACTAAAAAACTCGTGACTAACGCTACATCCAAACAACACATTTGTCAATGCGTCAATAGAGCTCCAAAATAAGGTTATTTTGGGATTTTTAAGACCAAAATGGCAAGGTCCGACCTTGCCATTTTTTGACTGTTTCTTAGCCCGAGACTTCGGTGGCTTCTATTGCCACTGGCGGTGTATCCTTGAAGTAGCGGGTAAAGGCGGCAATGGCTTCGGCTAGCTCGGGGTTTTTAAGTAAATGAAGAATACCGACCGTAACTGCAAGCCCAGTTAAGCCCGACACCAATCCCTGCCCCACAAGGCCGAACGTGGTATTAACGGTGCCGGTCGCGCCTGTTGAGGCCAAAATAAGGTACGTGATACTTGCGCCAATGATGCTGGCGCTAAAGCTCTGGAAGCTAAGACGCAGAAGGTTTGTATATGGAATTTTAAAATCATGCAGTATAAAGGAAAATCCTACAAAGCATTGTGCCAACGCTCCAAGAGAGTAGCCGAGCGCAAGCATAAGTACCGTAGTGCCGGGTATGTCGGTTACGCGCAGCAAAGACTCGGTAAAATCGCGGAAAAAGTCGCTGCCATGAAAGAGCGAAACTAAGAGAATCGCGCTTCCTATGGATACGACTATATCAATGACGCCGCGGTACAGTGGCTTGCGCGTGTTGCCCACCGCGTAGTACGCGCGCGCAATAAGAAGCGAAATACTCTGCGCCACCAATGAAATAACAAACAATGCTAGTGCTGCGGCGGTCAGCCTGGTTGCCGACCAGTCGAACGCACCTGCCCCAAGGATAACGCGCACTAGCTGCGCGCGCAGCACAATAACAAACACGGTTGCCGGGATAGACCAAAAAAGCATGTGACGCAGCGCGGCTTCAATATGCTGAGCAAACTCACTCATCTTGCCCGCGGCATAGAGCCGCGTGAGCGTCGGAAACGCCGCTACCGAGTACGACACGCCAATGATAGTCAGCGGCACCGCCTGCAAGTTAAACGCAAAGGTAAAAATGGCAATTGAGCCGGAAGAAAGAAACGACGCGATGGCGATGATAGCGAGCAGCGATATTTGTCCCGCCGCAAGCGCCAGCGTACGCGGCACGCTTAAGAGCAGCACTTCCTTTAGGTTGCGCATTACTTCTTTAAACGGCAATTTCACGGTACTTTTTTCTGAAAAGAAAAAAGGCATTTGCAGAGCCAT
>CAIJVL010000062.1 GCA_903824155.1 Candidatus Adlerbacteria bacterium | reverse complement strand
CATGAGCAGAGCGCGCCGCCAGGCGCGCTCTTTCTTTTTGTCCATTTTTATTTTATAGTGCGGTGTACGGCCCTATCGTCTAATGGTTAGGACAAATCCCTCTCACGGATTAAATCGGGGTTCGAATCCCCGTAGGGTCACAGGTCAATTTTAGCCTTATTCTTCAACGTTTACAAAATTGAAGGAAAAGAAAGTCCCGAACTCTTGGTCTGAAAACGCATGCTATGCTTTTGGCATATGCCGCCTGTGTCAGAGCAACCTATTTCTACTCCTGTGCTATCTGCAGCTCCTAGTACAGCTATCAAGGCAATAAGAATTTTCCTACTCGCCCTCATCGTCATCGGCCTTGGGCTCATTGCCACTGAGGGTCTGTGGGTACCGGAGCTTGTTAGTGTAATCATAGGAAATCAAACACCTACTAACTCAGCTTCGGCGATGCAGCAGTTTACTCCTCCCGCTCCGCCTGTATTTACTTGGGTTGCCGCGTCTTCTTCAACCTATTTCACCACTTACATCCGTACTCTCTCTTGGGCCGATTCGCCGACACTAGAAGTCGCAACGTATATAATCGGCACGACAACTGAGACCACCGATTACTACAAAGATAAAAATCAGGTCCATTTCGTAAGTTATCAGGACACTCCTATCTCGAAAGCAGACCCTGCAACATTTACTGTGCTTGGATTCGAACCTTCTGACGGTCCTCCGAATGAATCGGATGCATACGCAAAAGATAAAAATTACGTGTATCACAATGCGCAAATACTTGCAGGCGCAGATCCTGTGACTATCGTAACGGTCAGCGACGTGCCGGCGTCATCTGGCTTTCCTGGGGCGTTGGTGCTTAAAGATAAGAATGCCATATATGGTATTGCTTCTAGCTCGGTTGCTTTCGATATCCCGACTTTCGCTAGCGCTGGCGGAACCGATTTTAAAGACAAGAACAACGTGTACTGCGTAGCCGTTGGAAACGGAACGACGAATGTGTTATCAGGAGCCGATCCAGCCACGTTTGCCGCTGTGCCAGATTCCGACTATGCAATAGATAAGAATAGTGTATACACAGACACGCTGGATAGTAACGGAATAAACGTGGGCTGTCACAGCATACAAGGTTCGGATCCTAGTACATTTCATATATTAGCGGGCAATCACGGGCAAGTGGCAGCAGACAAAAATAATGTCTATCTTGAGGGGCAGGAATCGTCCTTGGATCCTGGCACGCTCGTCGTACTGAACTGGAATTATGTTAAAGACGCTAAGTCTGTTTATTACGATGATCCAAGTTCCGCCTCTTCAACGTATTACCGTGCAATTGGTTGGCGACCCATAACTGGAGCTGATGCGAATACTTTTTCTATTTTACCTTCAGTAAATCAATGGGATGTCCCATCCTACGCCAAGGATGCTAATAATGTTTACGCAAATGGAAATGTTCTTGTGGGAGCAGACCCAACAACTTTTCAAACTATCGTCAACTCGACTCATTCTGGAATCGATGCACAGGATAAAAACCACAAATATCTCAATGGTCAGATAGTGCAGTAGGTTCGAACATCGTCCAGCAAGCGGAGCAGATCATTTACAGAACACTAATTTAGTGTTAAATTGTTTGCAGTGGAAGTTCTTTGAAACTTCAAATCTCTAACGACTTGTAAGGAGAGATCCATGCCTCGACAAAAGTGGGACAAGCAACTTGTCGTTTCAATTATAAAAGAACGGCACGCAAATGGATTACCGCTTAATAGTGCCTATATAAACAAGCATTATAGGAAACTACTGCGTGCCGCCTTTCGACATTTCGGAAATTGGCAAAATGCAATCGAAGCCGCAGGCATCTCTTATTCAGCTGTTCGGACTGACGACAAGGCAAAAAAACATTTTGGAACTAGAAAACTAGTAAAAAAATGGAACAAAGAAACAGTAAAAGAGGAACTTCTCAAGCTGCACGCAGAAGGCGTTTCTCTAAATTACCGTTTTTTACGGCGCAGTAAGAAATATTCATATATTTATTCTGCTGGGCGCAAGGTTTTCGGAACCTGGTATGCGGCTTTAGAAGCAGTGGGTATGAGCCACCTTATTATTCGTAAAAGAAATTCTCCTGGTTGGTGGACAAAATCTCGTATCATTGAATATTTGGTTTTGCTTGAACGTATGAAAATTCGTTTAAGTATGAAATCAATGCAAAAATCCTACCCTGCACTTGTTACAGCCGCTTCAGATAAATTTGGCGGTTGGGGTCAGGCATTGGAAGCTGCAGGGATATCCTATCGCCAACATAGTCTCGTCTGGTCTACCAGAGCTTGGCTAAAAAGAATGTCTACTGTCGAGTACCAATCGGTCCTCGGTAGCGCCAAAATTCATGCCAGAAAAAGGAGACGCGCATGACGAAGTTACCCGATTCTATCTCTTCTCTTGCAAATCCTGTCCGCAGGATTCCGCTCAAGAAGATACGCGAGGATGTTGTTACTCTTCGTACTGAGTATGACGAGGAGTCTCTCAACGAACTCGCGGGTTCGATGAGTAAAGGGCAGCTACAACCTGTGGTTGTCCAGCAAAACGATGATGACACCTTCGGGCTCATTATCGGCTCGCGTCGCTTGCGTGCAGCTGCCAAGAAAGGCGACCGTGACATTCTTGCGTATATTATCGACAAGCAGGCCCCGGTCGACTTGTTGCTGATGGCTTTGGCCGAGAACCTTCATCGGAAGGACCTCAATCCTTTCGAGGAAGCGCAGGGCTTTCTGCGGCTGGTTAAGGAATATGCTCTGGGAATCAAAGAAGTTTCTCAGCGTATTCACAAACCAACAAGTTATGTCCGCAGTCGCCTGGAGCTGCTCAGTATGCCGGAGGAAGTCAAAACTCTAGTGTCTGAGCAGAAGCTTCCTCTCGAGCGTGTCGGCGTTTTAGCTCGCTTGCCAACCGGTGAAGAGCAGACACATTTTGCCCAGCAGGCAGTGACACATCATTTAAGCAGCAGCGAACTACGAGCTGAAGTTGCTCGACAACGCGAAGAACCAAAACCAGTACCGCGTTCGTGGGACTACGAACTAACCTCGGTCAAGCTCCGAGCCAAGTTGGAAGAACATATTGACTGGTTGCAAAAGGTACCCCGCCGCACCAATCTCAAAAAGATTAATGCGGCGGAGAAGATAGCTCTACTCAAGGTACTTCAAAATCTTGAGCATGAGGTAAGAGTGCTTACTGCATTTTTCGGCGGTTCTTCCACAACATCCGATCTTTCGAGGTCGAATATTGTGAGTAACCATCGGGAGGTATGGACGACAAGGGATATCAAACGCATCCACGCCAAGAGCAGACCGTCGGATGAGGCTCTCGCCGAGGAGTTGGGACGCACTGTTGAAGCCATCAGGGCAATGCGTAACCAGACAAAAGAGAAGGCTTGAAGTTTTATGACAACAAGGTCGCCTACGGGCGGCCTTTTTCTTTTACCCTACCAGATAGGTTCGAACATCGTCTAGCAGGCGGAGCAACCAATAAAGTAAATTGGACGCTGTGTAACTCAGGCTGGTATCAGAGCCTCCAGTTCCTGTATACTGGTTTTAATCCAATCACGGTGGTTTGCCAGTTCGGAAAGCCAACCTAATGGGTCACAAAAAAGAAAGCATTTGCTATAGTGCGTTAATGACGAAAGTTCTCGGCCCTACATTTTTTGACCGCTCAACTTTAACGGTTGCCAAAGAGCTGCTTGGTAAATTTTTAGTGCGCAAAATAAACGGCAAAACAGTCGCCCTTATGATAACCGAGACGGAAGGCTACCATGGCTTTAAGGATCTTGGCTCGCATGCACGCCGCGGCAAAACCGCGCGCAATGCGCCCATGTTTATGAAAGCGGGCACGATATACGTGTACTTTACCTATGGCATGCATTGGATGCTAAACCTCGTAACTGAAAAGGAAGAGTATCCGGCGGCAGTGCTTATCCGCGCAGCGGGAGACATTGTGGGGCCGGCGAGACTTACCAAAGCGCTCAAAATAGATAAAGCCTTTGCCGGCAAACCGCTCGGCAAAAAAACAGGCTTGTGGATCGAAGATAGGGGAGTGCACGTAAAGCCGAGCGATATTTTAAAAACGCCGCGCATAGGCATCCCGTACGCAGGCACGTATAAAGACAAGCCGTGGCGGTTTGTATTAAAAGTGGAGGAGAAATAAAAATAAAAAAGAGCGGGGACGTGATGTCTCCGCTCTCTAGCGTGGTGCGAATGGCACAGCGTTCATTTCGCGAAGCTTAAACTGAGCGCGAGTATTGAAGAAGTGTCCGAGCGCTATTTTGTATGCGTGTCGGAGCACGTCTTCTAAGTTCTTGCTGTCTAAAGCGTCGTCAAGCAATACTTCGAAAAATAGGTTACTTGTACCGTATCTTTCGCAGACATACTCAATGAGTCTTTCAGCCGTCGCTAGATCCAAGCAAACCTGATACGCATTTTCAGCGTCATACAGATTTGAGGACAATTCGTCGCAAGCTTTGTACAGCATAAGCGATACTCAGTCATAGCCGTGCGGATCATAGCGTTTGGTTGCTATTTTCTGCGAAGCTTGAGCTTCTTCTTGCGAGCCTTTGCGGAGCAGATCGTCGTCGCGACCTTTCGGTTGCGGCGGCTGCCAAGTACGACGCTTTCGGTTTGCGTGCGCCTTAACTGCTGCTGCGCTTTCTTGTATAGATCGCTGATGGGGCCGCTCTCTTTCAAGTAACGGTTGTCCGGTTACAAATTTGGTCATGTGCATCTCCTAGAGTGATCTGAGGAGGTACGCGATACTAGAACCTCTAATTAAAGTATACTCTAAAAACGATAAAAGTCAAGTGAAGCGAAAAAAAGCCTGTGGATTATGCAAACATGCTGTCTATGACCTCTTTAACAAGAGTGCCGTCGGCTTTACCTTTAAGATCCTTCATCAGGCTGCCCATGAGCATATTGGCTTTGGTTTTGTCGGTCACTCCCATTTCGGCGGCCTTGGCGGTTGCAGCGGCAACTATTTCATCGCGCGACATCTGAGCCGGGAGCATGGTCTCAAGCACGGCCAGCTCGGCCTTTTCGCCCTCGGCCAACTCTGGGCGGCCGCCCGCCTCAAACTGCTGTATAGAGTCTTTGCGCTGCTTTGCGGCGCGCAAAATGATAGTCATCATCTCGTCGTCGGTGAGAGTGCCGTCCGGCCCGCGTTCCTTACTTACGAGGTCATTGGTAACGGCAGTCATAAGACCGCGGATAACCGCCAGCTTTACCGCATCCTTGGCGCGCATAGCGTTCTTCAGCTCCTCCTTCAAATCAGCTTGTGTCATATAGCTACATCATAGCAGGAAAAATGCTAAAATGAAGCTATGGACCCGCTTTTGGTCGTGCTTATCGTTTTAGCGCTCGCGATACTCGGGTTCCTTTTTGCCGTTTGGCGGAAGCTCTCGCAAACCCAGCAGGGGCCGGCTGATACCGGCGCTTTGGTGATACTGCAAAATCAGCTCGCCGAGATGACCCGCGCCATGGACGCGCGCCTTGGTGAGGGCGCGCGCACCATGCACGAATCCTTGCGCATGCAGGGCGACCAGTCGGAGCGCACTATCACCAACATTCAACAGCAGATGGATGCGATAACCAACCGTATGTCACAGCAGCTGGTTGAGGTAGTTAAAGGTGTAACGCAAACACAAGAGTCTACCAAACAGGTGTTTGTTATTGCCGAGCAGTTAAACAACCTCGAAAAGGTTTTAAAAAATCAAAAGCAGCGCGGCAATTTGGGCGAGGCAAGCCTGGAGCTAGTGATGAGCAACATTTTGCCGCCCGGCGCGTATGCCATGCAATATGAGTTTCCGGGGGGCGAGACGGTCGATGCAATAATCCGTACCAAAGAGGGCTTTATCCCGGTGGATGCTAAATTTCCTTTAGAGAATTACACTCGTATCCATGATGAAAAGGATGATGCCCGCCGCGCCGAGTATCAAGAGGCATTTAAACGCGATTTAAAAAAGCGCATCGATGAGACGTCGAAATATGTGCGCCCGAAAGATGGCACGCTGCCGTTTGCCTTTATGTATATTCCGGCCGAGAGCATTTACTACGACTTGCTTAACGACGGGCTTGGTGCAGTTAACACGCGCAGCCTTCTGGACTATGCGCAAAATGAGAGGAAGGTGATCATCGTATCTCCTACAACTTTTGCCGCATATCTACAGTCGGTGTTGTACGGCTTTAAGGCTTTTAAAATTGAGGAACAGGCCAAAGATATTGCAAAAAATGTCGAAGCGTTGGGGCGGCACTTAAACGCCTATCAGGATTATTACAAAAAGCTGGGAGCATCTCTTTCAACGACCGTCAATCATTACAACGCCGGATTCAAAGAGCTGGGTAAGGTGGACAAAGACGTGCTTAAAATAACTGGAGAGGCGCCGGGACTGGATGTCGAGAGTATCGAAAAACCTCTCTTGGAAGGGAAGGATTAAAACAAAAAGGGGGCCATTGTTGTGGCGCCCCTTTAGCTATTTTCTTGAATGTCTAGGGATTCTTGATCGTGCTCCAGCCGTTGGCCCTTTAGGCGATTGTTCCGATACCAGACGTCGTCTTGGTGCCATAGCTCTATACAGAGCAGCAATAGAACAAGCTCAAGGGCTATTACTGTCGTCATACTAACCTCCTTACACGGTATGCTAAAGACTCCTGACCCAATGCTAGCACCCTAGGGGGAGAGCGTCCATACTTTTATTCCCTATTGCGCTCCAGCCTAAAATAGGGTAAATTACCAGAGCGCATAACTGCGCATTTTCTTATGAAAGAATTCGCTATAATCCAGACCGGCGGCAAACAGTACCTCGTTGAGGAGGGTGCCACCGTTAAAATTGAGAAAATAAAGGGCGACCATAAGGTCGGGGATTCGGTTGTATTTAACGACGTACTCCTTTCGGACGACGGCAAAGACTCTACTACTATTGGAGCGCCATTTATTAAAGGAGCCAAGGTAGAGGGAGAGATTAAGAAGATATCTCGCGCCAAGAAGGTTGTAGTCATCAAATACAAGGCCAAGAGCAACTATTTTAAAAAGCGCGGCCACAAACAGCCCTACTTTGAAGTAAAAATCACCAAAGTAGCATAAATAAAAACTCCCCAATTGGGGAGTTTTTTTATTTATTTCTACTAAACCAAGTCATTGTTCCTAAAACAAGCAAAACAAAGCCACCAATAGGCACCGTAAAAAATAATTCAATGAAAGTTATTTCGTAACCGAAAAGATTGAAGTGAGTGTACGGGAAATAACAAACTGACTCTGGCCCGCTGTAGGTTGTGTCTATATTATTGTGGCTTAAATCTGGGGGACAATGAAGTAATGAAATTAGTATATTGTCCCCAATAGATATGATTAGCGGGAGAAAAATAAAGACTATTGTCGCGTAAAAAATAAATTTAAAAACCTTATCTATCATGCGAATATTCTACCACCCAATTTCCACTAGCTTCTTGAGTTTAGTGCATTTGCTATCGTGTCAGGGTCGGCGTATTCAAGCTCGCTGCCAGTGGAGAGGCCGCGGCCAAGCGAGGAGAGTTTGAGGCCAAAGCCCTCGGCTATGGGCATTATTTTTTCCTGTAGTATGAGGCGGGTGTGGTCGCCCTCGGTAGTGGCTGAGAGGCCCAAAATGACCTCCTGCAGCTTGGAGGCAGCTCCATCAATGCTAGGCGCTGCCTCGGTTTCAACCCGCTTTATCAGCTCGCGCATACGCACATGTTTTGCAGGCTCTTCGGCGGCTAGCGGCACCGTGCCGCCCAGCACAAAGTACAGGCCGCGGAAGCCGCTCTTTTCGACGTTATCGATGTCGGCATCTTTTTCAACTACAAACAGTAGTGTCTCGTTGCGCCGTGCGCTGCCGCAAATGCTGCACAACTCATCTTGCGGATTATTTTTTACAAACCAACGATAACACTTTTTACACTGAGCCGAGCCTATGCCTAGTTTTTTAATAGCGTCGGCAAGCTCAGTACGCTGCGAGGGAGATGAGGAAAGGAGGTACTGCACAAAGCGCCGCGCCTGGCGCGGGCCAATCCCCGGAAAGTGCTCAAAAGCGTCAGTCAGTTTTTGGATAGGATTCACGCGCTCTTATTTTACCCCTTTTCGCTCTAAAAATCCTGAGACGCGCTTTCAAAGGCACCAAAGTCTGACTTCTCCAGCGTAACAAAGGTGGTCTTTTTATCGTCAAAGTAGAGCTCAATCTGCCCGACGGGGCCGTTGCGATGCTTTTCTATGAGTATTTCAGCAATATTAGGGCGCTCACTTTCTTTATTTTGCTTGTCATCGCGATGGATAAACATAACTACGTCCGCGTCCTGCTCGATAGAGCCGGAGTCGCGCAGGTCCGAGAGGCGTGGTTTGCCGCCGCGCTGCTCGACGGCGCGGCTGAGCTGCGAGAGGGCAATAACCGGTACGTCCATTTCGCGCGCAAGGTTTTTAAGCGAGCGGGAGATTTCGGTCACTTGCTGCACTAAGTTGTCGCCGGCGCGCGCATGCACGGGCGCCAGGAGTTGCAAGTAGTCGACAATAATCAAATCTAATCCATGTTCGCGCTTAAGGCGGCGCGATACCGAGCGCATTTTAAGCAGGTTATTGCCCGGCTGATCGTCTATAAATATAGGGGCGCTGGCCAAACGGTCGTACGCATCGCGGATGCGCTCAAAATCATCGTCGCTAGTGATGCGGCCGGTACGCAAGTTCCAGGAGTTAACGCCGGCCTCGGCCGCAACCATGCGGTCGACCAGCTGCTGCGCGCTCATTTCCAAAGAAAAGATGCCGATTTTAGTTTTGTGATGTATGGCGCTTTGGCGCGCTATGTCAAGGGCCAGCGTCGTTTTACCGACGGAAGGCCGAGCCGCCAAAATAATAAGATCTGACTTTTGGAAGCCGGCCAGCATATTGTCGAGGTCTCTAAAGCCGGTGCGCACGCCGCGCAGCTCGCCCTTGTTGGCCTGCAGCCTTTCAAAATTCTCCCAGGCTTTGGCCAGCGTGTCTTTAAGCGAAGCAAATTTGGTAAGCGTAGGAGATTCGGTTACCTCATATATCTTTTTTTCGGCTTTATCCAAAGTCTCTTCGACGTCGCCACTCTCGTCAAACCCAAGCTCGGCAACGTACTCGCCGGCCTCGATTAGGCTGCGGAGCATAAACTTTTTTTGCACCAAGGCCGCATAGTGCGCGGCGTTGCTGGCTGCGGGCACGTCGCTGACCAGATCGGCCAAGTAGGCAATGCCGCCGATCGACTCCAGCGTCTCGTCGTCGGCAAGTTTTGCGCGAACGCTTTCAATATCGATAGGTTCGTTTTTGGTATAGAGCCCCAGCATCGCGCGGTAAATGATGCGGTGCTTCTCGCTGTAAAAGGCGTCGGGGGCCAACACCTCGGTTGCTTCCATGATTGCCTCCGAGCGGATCATAAGCGCGCCCAATAACGCACGCTCGCTCTCCAAAGACTGCGGCGGCATGCGCATAGGGTTAAGCCGCTTTGCGGTCAAAGCTTTTGCCTTTGCCTTATCGGCCGCGCTTTCAAACTTCTTGGGGGCCATTACCTAAAGAATAGCCTTTTTATGCCGCTTGCAACAGGTAGAAAAAATGCTGTTTTTGTGTTGATAGGTGGATAAAAAGTGGACAGTAAAAAGCCTTACTTTTTGGTCACCTGTTGTCCTTGGGCAGTGTCGGTGAGGTCGTAGCCTAGCGCTTCTATTTGAATGCGAAGCTCGTCGGCTCGACTGTAATTTCTGGCGATGCGCGCCAAGGTGCGCTCATCAAGCAGTGTTTGGACATCTTCGGGCAGGTCAACTTCCTCTATGACCGCAAGTTTGGTGCGAGCGCGCTCGTCGGCAATGCCAAGACCGAGAATCTTATCCGCTTCAATAAGTGAGGCGTGTTTGTCGGCAGGGCTGACGGAATCGTCTTTCAGTAAATCCCACACTCGTGCCAGCGCTTTTGGTGTGTCCAAGTCCTGCAAAATAAAACCGTAAAATTCATCCAAAAACTTTTTGTCCGCCGCTCCGCCTTTTGGCATTTCCAAGAACGCCCGCTGCAGACGCTTAAGCGCGGTGTTGGCGCCTTCGAGCGCATCCCACGTAAAGTTCATCGGGGTGCGGTAGTGTCCGGTCAAGAACCAGTAGCGCAATGCGCGCGCGTTCAATCCGCGGTCGGTGATGTTATGAAGGTACACGGTATTTCCAAGCGACTTTGAAATCTTCTTGCCTTCGATGGTTATGTGGTCGTTATGCAGCCAATAACGGACGAACTGTTTGCCGGTAATAGCCTCAGCCTGAGCGATTTCATTGTTGTGATGCACGGGTATGTGCTCGATGCCGCCCGTGTGGATGTCTATCTGCCGGCCCAGCAGGGTAAATATCATCGCGGTGCACTCGATGTGCCACCCCGGAAAGCCCTTGCCCCACGGAGATTCCCAGCCGAGCGCTTCGTCTGATGCATCATTAAGCTTCCATAATGCAAAATCGGCCGGATTTCGCTTTTCAGTATTAATGCCGACACGCGCCCCCTCTTTGAGAGCACTCACGTTAATGCCGCCGAGCTTGCCGTAACCTGCAAATTTGGACGTATCAAAATATACGCCATCGGTTGTTTTGTACGCGTAGCTCTTTTCTTTTAATGTTTTTATAAGCGCGATTTGCTCGGTTATATAGTCACTGGCGCGCGGAAAGGTTATTTTTTTAGTATCAACGCCAAGCTCCTCGATATCCGCAAAAAAGATAGCGGCATACTTTTCGGCAAGTGCGCGCATATTTTCCATGGTCAAGACCATGCCTTCGCGCTTGAGGCCCTGCGTCATTTTGTCGTCGCCTTCGTCCGCGTCGGAGGTTAGATGGCCGAAGTCGGTGATGTTGGTTACCTGGTTGACCGGATAGCCGGCTGATTCGAGCGTACGGTGCAACACGTTAGCCACGACCGGCGGGAAGAGGTTGCCTATGTGCTGCTCGTCGTACGGCGTCGGGCCGCAGTTGTACATCCGTACCGTGCCGTTGATAGACTCAAACAGCTCTACCTTGCCCGAAAGGGTGTTGTGAAGGTACAGCGGCCTGCGCGCGACCGCTCTTGGCATAGTTTTTTTAAAAAAGGAAAAGAAGTCCATGTCTGTAGGTTGCTAGAGCCAGCCCTTGCGCTTGAAATATACAAAGAAACTGCCGGCAAGCAAAGCCATGAGCGCTAGTATTATCCAAAAGTCGCCCCGCATGCCGACAATAGGCGTGTCCCTGGTTTGCATGGTAAAGATGGCGGCAACAAGTTCGAGCGGGAGCGTCACAAAGGCAATCACGGTGAGTGTCTTCATTATTTCGTTCTGCTTGGTCGAGAGGAGCGAGTTGTTCGTTTCGCGCAGCTCTATCATCGCTTCGCGCAGATTTTCCAAAATGGTGCGCACTCGGCTGTAGTCGCCCTCGACCGTGCGCACGTAATAGGCAAATTCGGGGCCAAACATGCGCGTGGCTTGCGGCTCGAGCGATATGAGCATTTCTTTGTGCGGCAACAGCCGCTGCCGAAAGTCGTGGATAATCCTGCCGGTCTGGCTGAGACGCACCACCATGCTGCGCTCGTCGCCGTTAAAAATATGCTCCTCTATATCGCCGAGGTGACGCTCTAATACGTCACACTCGTCGCCCAGCGAGCGGTACAAGTTGCGCGCCATTGCCGCAAAGAGGTGTCCGCCGTGCGTCGCAGCCGCGTTGTGCCCTAGCACCGCGTTTACCTCGAAGGCTTTGGCAAAGGAGTGCAGCGGGTCGCTTTGTGCGTACCTCGCCGTAATTAAAAAGTTCTTGCCTATTAAAAAATCTATCTCTTCCTCTGGCACTTTTCCCATGCCCCGCAAAAGAGGGAAGTGCAGTATCACGTAAATAAGCTCGCCGCGGCGCTCGACTTTTGGCTTGTAGGAAGAGGTAAGCAATTCATTGGCAAAGGAAGGGTCTATTCCGAACTCATCCATTAATGAGCGCACCTCCGCTGGTGTCGGGGATATCAGATCGATCCATGTCAAATGGCGCTGCACGTAGCGCGTAAGCATGCATCAATTGTACCATGTGATATAATCGTTTTAATGAGTAAAACACGCTTGAAGGTGATCGGGCTTTTTGTTGCATTACTGGTGGCGTTTAGTGGCGGGGCGTTTGTGGCGCTCGACGGACAGTTGGGCGATGTCGTAGCTGCGCAGAGCGCAAGCAGCACCGGCAGCGGACCTTCACTCAACATTTCGGTTTTTAATCACGTGCAGCAGCCGGCCAATGTCGACATGTCGCAGTTTTGGCAGGCATGGGGCCTTTTGCAAGACAACTTTGTAGAAACACATCCTTCAAGCACAATCCCGACCGATCAGCAAAAGCTCTACGGCGCGATAGCTGGCTTGGCTGACAGCTATGGCGACCCCTACACGGTGTTTTTCCCTCCCGTGCAAGCAGCTCAATTTACATCGCAGGTGACCGGCACTTTTGCGGGCGTTGGCATGCAAATGGACCAAGACGCCGAAGGCAACTTAGTGGTAACGGCTCCGCTTAAAGACTCTCCGGCAATGAAGGCTGGCGTAGAAAGCGGCGATATCATTTTGAGTATTGACGCTACCTCGACTGCCGGCATGGCGGTAGACCAAGCGGTAGCATTTATCCGCGGACCCATTGGCACTAGCGTGAAGCTGACCATCGAGCGCAAAGGCGTATCTCAGCCAATTGTCATTAACGTTGTCCGCGACACCATCAATATTCCAGAAATTAACGAATACGCGCGTAAAGACGGCACCTACGTAATACAGCTCTACACCTTTACTGCCAACTCGGCCGATCTTTTCCGCAACGCGCTTCGCAACTTCCAGCAATCGGGCGATACGCGGCTCATCTTTGACTTGCGCGGCAACCCGGGCGGCTACCTAGACCAGGCAGTGCAGATGGCGAGCTACTTCCTGCCGGTGGGCGACACGGTCGTGACCGAGGATTTTGAGGGCAAGCAGGACAGCATTGTTAACCGCTCGCTGGGTTACAATGTCTTTGCCGGCAAAAAGCTATCTATGGCGATACTGGTAGACCAAGGTTCTGCCTCGGCATCCGAAATCTTTTCGGGCGCACTTCAGCAGCATGGCGTTGCCAAGCTCGTTGGTACACGCACCTTCGGCAAAGGCTCGGTGCAGCAGGTGATGGATCTTGGCAACGGTGCCGAGCTTAAAGTCACTGTGGCGCGCTGGCTAACCCCTAACGGTAATTCGATCATGGGTAACGGCATCCAGCCTGACATCGCAGCGTCCTCAACCACGGCCGACAACGTCAAAAACGGCCAAGACCCAACGATGGACGCCGCAGCCCAGTGGCTCCTTACGCAGTAAAGGGAAATGTAGCTCAAAAAGAAGAGCCTCGCGTATGCGAGGCTCTTTTGGTATAGTCTTATACATGAAAGTAATACTATTGAAGGATGTTAAGGGAGTGGGGATGCATGGGGAAGTTAAAACCGTGGCCGATGGCTATGCCGTAAACAAGCTACTCCCTATGAAGTTGGCAGAACCGGCAACGGATGAAAAGATAAAAAAGTTTGAGTCGATGCGCGCCGAACACGAGGCGGCTTTGGCTAAAGAAGAGGAGCAGACCAGCAATAAAATAAAATCCCTCAACGGCAAAAAGGTGACCATTACGGCCAAAGCGACCGAAAAGGGAGGCCTCTTTAAGGGCATTATTGAAAAGGATATTGCAAAAGCGATTTTGGCCGAGCACTCGCTCGAGATCCCCGTTGACCTCATCACTATAGATGAGCCTATAAAAACAGTAGGCGAGCACGCCGTAAAAATAGAATCAAAGTCCCAAAAAGCTGCTTTGACGGTGGAAATTGTCGGTTCGGCTATCTAACCTAAATGGCAAGGTCGGACCTTGCCATGCTCGACAAAAGGGGCTTTTTAGAGTATTATGTTGGAAATCGCGCCGGGTTCGCCGGCCTTTTTCAATGTCATGGAAATTAGAAACATCGCTATTATTGCGCACGTGGACCACGGCAAGACTACCTTGACCGATGCTTTGCTGCGCCAAACCGGCGTAGGCGAGGAAGGTGTGTCGATGGACTCTAACGCCCTGGAGCAGGAGCGTGGGATTACCATTTACTCTAAAAACGCCGCTATTGAGTACAAAGGAACCAAAATCAACATCGTGGACACTCCCGGCCACGCCGACTTTGGCTCCGAGGTAGAGCGCGTGCTGCGCAGCATCGACTCGGTGCTGTTGGTGGTAGACGCCCAAGAGGGCCCTATGCCGCAGACCCGTTTTGTACTAAAGAAGTCGCTTGAGCTTGGCTTAAAGCCGATGGTTGTTATCAATAAAATAGATAAGCCGGCTGCCGACCCCGCCAAGGCCGAGGAGCAGGTACTCGAACTATTCCTCGAGCTTGGCGCCAACGATGAGCAATCTAACTTCCCGGTTATATACGCCATTGGCCGCCAGGGTATCGCTAAAAAGAATTTGACCGACGATTCTAAAGATCTGACGCCTTTGCTCGACATGATTCTCGAGCATGTAAAACCTGCCGGCAAGGATATGGAAAATCTACCGCTTCGCGCTCAGCCTTTTAACCTCGGCTACGACAACTTCCTCGGCCGTCTTGCTATCGTGCGCGTGTACGAGGGTACGCTTAAAACGGGCCAAACCGTATTTGTTAAAAAACCCAATGGCGAAACGCGCAACGGCAAGGTGATAAAAATGTTTACCTTTAAAGGTTTGCAAAAAGAGGAGTCTACCGAAGTGCGCGCCGGCGATATTGCGCTGGTAGCGGGCTTGACCGACATCTTTATCGGCGAAACGATCGCTGACTCGGCAGATGCAGCGCCGCTGCCAGCTATAGCAATTGATGAGCCGACCATTACGCTTAACTTTTTGGTAAACAACTCGCCGTTTGCTGGCCGCGAAGGCAAGTACGTTACGACCCGCCAGATCCGCGAGCGCCTCGAGAAAGAGCTTGAGATAAACGTAGGGCTCCGCGTCGACTTTAGTGACGACACCGCATACAAAGTGTCGGGCCGCGGCGAATTGCATATTGCAATCTTGCTCGAAAATATGCGCCGCGAAGGGTACGAAATGCAGGTATCGCAGCCGCAGGTTATCTTTCAAGACATCAACGGCGTAAAGTCCGAGCCTTTTGAAGAGGTTACTATCGACACGCCGACCGAGTTCCAGGGCGCCATTATAGAGCGCCTGGGCATGCGCAAATTTGTCATGAAGGACATGCAGCTGCACAGCGAAACGGCCCGCATACTCTTTGAGGGCCCCACGCGCGGCCTCTTAGGCTACCGCAACCAGTTTGTGCTTGATACCAAGGGCGAGGGCATCCTTTCGTCTCGTTTTCTTGAATTCCGCCCCTATGCCGGCGAGATAACCAAGCGCGCAGCAGGATCGATGATATCGATGGTCAGCGGCAAAACGCTCGGCTTCTCGCTTGCAAACCTCCAAGATCGCGGCACGCTCTATATTAAGCCTGCCGAAGAGGTGTACGAGGGCATGGTCATAGGCAATACCTCCAAGGGTGACGAGATGTCAGTCAACCCGACCAAGGGCAAGCAGCTGACCAATATGCGCGCCTCCGGTACCGACGAGGCGCTTAACCTCGTGCCCCCGTTTACCATCACTATAGAGCGCGGGCTTGAGGTAATGGCTGACGATGAGTATTTGGAAATAACTCCTAAAAGCGTGCGCCTGCGCAAGCAATTTTTAAACGAGTCAGCACGCATCAAGGCAAAAAATAAAGCGTAAGCAGGGAAAATAAAAAACTCCGCGAAAATGCGGAGTTTTTTATTTTGCCCGAGTTAGGCTATGACTACATCAACCGCAGAGCGGACTTTGGTGCGTCCGGTAAAGTTAGTTTTGCGGACGTCGCGAAAGGCAACTACGCCGTCTTTAAGTGCAAAAAGGGTGTGATCGTGGCCAAGGCCTACGTTTTTACCCGGCATCATGGCAGTGCCGCGTTGGCGGACAATTACCTGGCCGGTCTTAACAACCTCTCCGGCAAAGAGTTTAACGCCAAGGTATTTTGGCTGGGCTGTATTTAGGTTTTTTGTTGATCCGCCTGCTTTTTTATGTGCCATATAGGTGTTTTGTTATGTGCCTCCACAATACCAAATAATGCCCCCCAAGGCAATAGGGGGCCCAATAAGCGGGCTTTTGAGGTATACTAAGCAAAATATGCTAGTAGTGGACTGCGAAATGACCGGCCTTGAGCCCGACCAGCACTCTATAGTGAGTGTTGGGGCTATCGACTTTGACCATCCCGAACGGCAATTATATGAGGAGTGCCGGATGTGGGAGGGGGCAAAAGTCGAGGATGAGGCGTTGGCGGTCAACGGCTTTACTGCCGCCGAAGTTGCCGACCCGACAAAGCAATCCGAGGCTAATTTGGTCCACAAGCTTATAGCCTTTGCTGAAGGGATGCCGGACACCACCATTGCCGGCCAAAACGTCTTTACCGACCTCTACTTTTTAAAGGCGGCAGCGGTACGGGCCGGCCACACGGCATGGCCGTTTGCGCACCGTATTTTGGATATCCATAGCATATGCTGGACGCATATGGTCAAAAGGGGAGTCACTCCCCCGGTTGACCCGGTTAAAAAACACTCAGCTTTAAATCTGGATGCGGTTTTAAATTACTGTGGCATTCCTGAAGAGCCCAAGCCGCACAATGCCTTAACCGGCGCCAAGTGCAATGCCGAGGTCATCTCACGCCTTTTGTATGGCAAAAAGCTCCTGCCCGAGTTCGAGCAGTTTGAGATGCCTTGGTAAAAGACAAATAAGAGTGTAAGTTAAGAAAATAGAAAAAACGGGCCGTAGTATACCGGCAGTACACATGCATGGGGTGCATGTAGACCGGGTTCAATTCCCGGCGGCCCGACAAAGTAGTCAGATTTCTGGACAGGATGAGCTTCGGTATTGCCGAGTGCAGTTTGTCATTACGACACGCCT
>CAIJVL010000061.1 GCA_903824155.1 Candidatus Adlerbacteria bacterium | reverse complement strand
GTTGCAAAAACCTAAGGTCTACGCCTTCATTTGGGGTAAACTATCCCAAGAGTCGAAAGACAAGGTTGATGAGGCCGATGAGCTTAGGTATTGCCGAGTGCAGTTTGTCATTACGACACGACTCCGGAGTGTCAAAAAACGTTGCAAAATAAGGCCTTTTGGTTAATTACCATGGGGCCTTTTTTATTGTCAAGCACTTTGCTTGTGGGGGTTGACAAATAAATGGTACTATTTTCCTATCTCTGGAGCTCTGTTGAGCCCGGAGATTTGTTGTGTATGGGAGGTTAGTCGCCTCTTATTTTAGTTTAACTTTAAGTTCGGTTCACTTTAAATCCAAATGACATTTACTGCAGGAATCGCCCTAGCCCTTGCAACCGTTTTAAGCGGCGGCAACGCTACACCCGTAGCGCAGGCTCAAGGCTTAGCGCAGCCAATGCCGCAGGCGCAGTCGGTACAAGAGTATGTTAAAGAGTACTTTGCCGACGAGCCGGTTATGTATGCCATTGCAGGCTGCGAGTCTAACTACCGCCAATATGACGCGGACGGAAGCATCCTTAGGAATTCCCACAGCTCGGCTTTGGGGCTCTTCCAGATCATGCAATCCACTCACGAAAAGACCGCCGCACAACTGGGCATCGATATCTACACTATCCAGGGCAACGCCGCATACGCCAAATACCTGTACGATCAGGAAGGCACCGCGCCGTGGGCCTCTTCAAAAGCGTGCTGGGGCAAGTCCCAGGCAGCCAAGGATCTGTCCATCTCTTCTAAATAAAATCAACTGAGAAAAATATAAAAGGCCCGTTTGGGGCCTTTTATTGTTTGTATTTCCACGCGGTAGACCACGCGCCGGCGCCGTAGGCCGATACGTACAGAAGGCCGCCGATAATAGCCATATCCTGTAAAAAGAGTGCCTGCTGGATCGGGCTCTGTGCGCCGCTCTGCAAAAAGGCGGTGCCAACCACAAACACCACCAGTGCAAGCGCTGCTACGCGGCTCCACAGGCCTACAATAAGAAAGATGCCGCACATAACCTCGACTGCAATAGCGATTAGGGCCAAGGCTACAGGGCTTGGGCTGCCAAGGGTGGCAAACGCTGCAGTGGTGTTGGGGAAGTTAAGCGTGGCCTCGATCCCGTTCCATAAAAAGAATCCGCCCATCAGTATGCGCCCGATAAGCGGCGCAAAAATATCCGACCAGTTGTCCATGCCTCTATTATAAACGCAAATAAAAATGCCGGCCTTAGGGGCCGGCATTGCGTTGCAAACTTGAGATCAGTTGAACGTTATAACCATGTGATTGGTCGGCGTTACGCCAAGGACGCTGGGCAGGGTGCGGATTTGTTCGGCCACATCTTCGGTTGCATCAAACATGATTGACGGTGCAGCCTTTATGCTCATGCGTACCGACGCCCCATATTTTTGGATTATCCGCACCATGCCGTCAAAGTCCGAGCCATCAACCAGTAAGGCGCTATACGACTTCATTTCATTCTCCTGAGTTTGAGTCCGGTTCAATTCCTATGACACAATACCACAAAAATACCAATTACACAAACAGGGAAGTGAGCCGACTGCTTTTTGATTGACAATTAATGCGATAGAAATTACAACTTAGGTAGATAACAGGTTCATTGCAAGTACCGAAAAGGATCCGCCCGCATCTCAAACCTTAGTCTCAGATAGGAGAACAAAATGAAGCGCATCGCGTTTGCTCTGATTCTCAGTCTCGTAGTTGCTTGTGTTGTGGGTGGCGTGCGAGCGCGCGACCTCGACGGCCGCTACGCCAACTCGCCGCTCAAGCCGTGGTTCGACCATCTGGCCAGCGGCAAAGGGCTCTGCTGCAGCATGGCCGACGGCGAGGCAGTTGCTGACCCCGACTGGCAGTCCAAGGATGGACACTATCAGGTACGCCTCGAAAATAGG
>CAIJVL010000060.1 GCA_903824155.1 Candidatus Adlerbacteria bacterium | reverse complement strand
TGAAGTCCGCTATATCAGGGACAATTTTAAAGTCGACTTTGTGAAAACGCGGACGCTTTTGTGGAAAAATCTTATAGAGGGGGTGCTGAAGGCTTTTCACACCCACTTTATGAGCAGTGGCTGGTCCGTACTATGGCTCAAGTTGCGCGAAGTAGAGGATGTTATTCTGAGTACCCCTTCATTGTCTGCGGAAGAGGACGCTGCATTCAAACTTACGTTCGAGCGGTTATGCAAAAAAAGAGGCAGATATGCGGTCCGCCCGTTATTGCATGTGCTCGCCAGTGCCGACAGTGGAAAATGCAACGACACTGTGCTGCGAACTGCGCTGCGCGTTATCGCAGAGTGCGGCGACCATAGCGACTTGTTTAAAGCGTGTAAAGAGTTGAGGGCAACATACGCCTACTAATACCAACCACGGCACCTGGGTGCCGTGGTTTTTCCTTTGTAACCTTTTAGTAAATGGGGCAGTTGTCATAGGTGGACGGTTTAGGGATTCATTGAAAAAGTGTCACGTCTCGAGTGTGGATTTTTCTGCGGATAGTTTTGCTCACTATCCGTACCACCCTCTCTCGCTTTCGCTCTTTCTTTTCCTCCTTCACCTTTGTTTATCCTGTTCTTTCTCCCCCTTCCTTGTTCCCCGTTTTCTCCTCTCTTTTGTTCCCTTGCTCTTTGTTCCTCCTTTTCCCTCCTATCCCCCTTTCGCCCCGCCTACTCAATATTGAGTAGGCTTTATTTTTATGAACCCCCATTTCGTGGTGTAGTTGTCCACAACTTTGCCTAAAGGGCAGCGGGCGCGTAAAATGCATAAGCACTACTGCAATACCTTATTACAGAACCGTATGACTGATACTCTACAGAAATTATTTGGCAGCAACTCCCGGCTCAAATTACTACGCCTTTTTTTGTTCAATCCCAAAATCACCTTTAGCATGGCCGAGGCGGCAGAGCGCTCGCAATGTAAGCCAAGCGAAGTGCGCCGCGAGTTTGCCATGTTCCTGCAGATCGGCCTCATAAAAAAGTCGCGCCGCGGCTCGGCGGCTGTGGCGCGCTACCAGCTCAATGCCGAATTTGAGTACACCGCGGCGCTACAAAACCTTTTGCTTAACACTACGCATCAGGCGGCTGACCTGTATAACCGTGTACGCCGCACTGGCACTATCAAATTTATGGTTATTGCCGGCGTGTTTTTGGGCGAGTGGGAAGAGGCGCGGCTCGATCTGTTTGTGGTGGGCGAGCGCATCAATGACCGCAAACTAAAGGAGCAGGTGCGCAAGCTCGAAAGCGAACTGGGCAAAGAGCTGCGCTACACGGCGCTCTCGACCGATCAGTTTTACTACCGGCTTGGTATGAACGACCATCTCATCAAGGATATTTTTGACTACCCGCACACTATCCTTCACGACAAGCTGAATATAGGCTTGAAGTAGCTTGCGTTTTAGGTGCTTTTGGCTATCCCCACCACCCCACGTAAGGGGTGCTTACCTTGCTACAATTAAGATGTCGATTATTAGTCCAATTATTTACGGTCTTAGGTTTATATATGTTTATCCAAAACTCGATAGTGGCGTTTCAGCAGGCGTTCAATAACCTGCTCTGGGGGGTGGCAGCGTTCATTCCGAACCTTCTCGTGGCCATTATTATTTTTCTCATCGGGTGGTTCGTGGGCGTCTTGCTCGGTCGCGTGGTCAAAGAGGCCGTACGCGCATTGCAGCTCGACCAGGGTTTGCGTTGGATAGGTCTTGGCGACGTGGTGCACCGTGCGGGCTACCAGCTTAACTCGGGCGCTTTTATCGGCGCGCTGGTCAAGTGGTTCGTCATCATCGTGTTCTTCATGGCGTCGCTCCAGATCATCGGTCTTTCTATCGTTACGTTCTTCCTCCAGCAGATAATAGTGCAGTTCCTTCCGCAGGTTATCGTCGCCGTATTCATCCTTTTGGTGGCGGCGGTCGTTGCAGAAGTTGCACAGGGGGTGGTTGCGGGATCAGCGCGCGCAGCAGGCATCCGCTCGGCAGGATTTGCCGGCACGGCTGCCAAGTGGGCAATCTACTCGTTCGGCATTATTGCCGCGCTCAGCCAGCTCAACATTGCGACCGCATACTTCCAGACCCTGTTCACCGGCTTGGTCGTGGCACTCTCGCTCGCGTTCGGCCTATCCTTCGGCCTTGGCGGCCAGGAAGCTGCGGCGCGGTTTATCGAAAAGACCCGCGAGCAGATGAACCAGGGCAAGTTGTAAGGGAACACGTATGCCTGTCAGACAGGCGAAGATTATTGCTCCGTACTTTTGCTAAAAAAGCCCCTATTTTAGGGGCTTTTTTAGCGCCTTTCTTAGGAGGGCTCAAAACCCCTTATTTTGTTGACATATATAGGGCCCTCCTATATACTCTCCCTTACAGATATGTTGACCACGATTAAGCGCACCTAAGAGAGACGGTAGGCCTTTGTGGCTCGCCGCCGCTCTAAAAAAGCGGCTTTTTTGTTGCCAAATATTTGAAGAGTGCGAGATTCTTTGAAAATTTAATCCCATTGCGCAACCGCTTCCAGCGGGTCTTTTCGAGGATGCGTAAATGGATCATCACATAAAAAACAAAATCAAAAAATCCTTGTATCAGATTGAAAGCCTAGACACTTTCGATAAGGTATAAGGTGAACAACAAATTATTGCGGTTCTCAAGTTTCTTCTCTCTCAACACAAGAGAGAAAAACAAATAAGGGCGTATGGTGGATGCCTAGGCTTTGAAAGGCGATGAAGGACGCGGCGTGGCGGCGATATGTTTCGGGGAGGTGCCAAGCAACCTTTGATCCGGAAATTTCCGAATGAGGAAACTCATTAGATAGAAATATCTATTATCTTGCGCAAGCAAGAAGCATACCCAGGGAAGTGAAACATCTCAGTACCTGGAGGAAAAGAGACTAATAAGTATTTCGTTAGTAGCGGCGAGCGAACGCGAAAAAGCCCAAACTCAAAGCACTAGATTCTGTGCATATCAGCAATGCTGTGTGCAGGATCTAGTATACTTTGGGGGTTGTAAGGCGGTTATGGCATTTAATTGCCAAGAAGTTACAAATTGTTAGATAGCCGAAGTTGCTGGGAAGCAACGCCCTAGACGGTGAAAGCCCGGTAGGCGAAATCAAAACAACTTCTTAATTGTCCTTGAGTAACTCAAGACACGAATGGCTTGAGCGAATCTGCCGGAACTAACCGGTAAGGCTACATACTTTCAAAGACCGATAGTGAATTAGTACCGTGAGGGAAAGGTGAAAAGAACCCCGGCGAGGGGAGTGAAATAGATCTGAAACCATATGTCTACAAAGAGTCGAAGAGGTCCTAGACCTCGACGGCGTGCCTATTGAAGAATGAGCCTGCGAGTTTATGTATGCTGCGCATGACTAAGAGCGATGAGCTTGGAGTCGAAGGGAAACCGAGTGTGAATAGCGCGTTTGTAGCATGCATAAGACCCGAAGCAAGGTGAGCTACCCATGAGCAGGGTGAAGGTGTGAGAAATCATACTGGAGGCCCGAACCGTTTTGCCGTTCAAAACATTCGGATGACTTGTGGGTTGGAGTGAAAAGCTAATCGAACCTTGTAATAGCTGGTTCTCTCTGAAACAGCTTTTGGGCTGGCGTCGCATGTATTGACATTGTGGGGGTAGAGCACTGGCAGGACTCAACAGGGAGCAATCTCGTGAGTCCTATCAAACTCCGAATACCATATGTGTTATGCGGCAGTTAGTACGTGGGGGCTAAGCTCCACCGTACAAAAGGAGAAGAGTCCTTGATCTCCAGTTAAGGTCCCAAAATTTACGTTAAGTGCATCACAAGGAGGTGGAGTTTCATTGACAATGAGGATGTTGGCTTAGAAGCAGCCATCATTGAAAGAAAGCGTAACAGCTCACTCATCGAGAGATTCTGCGCCGAAGATAATCGGGGCTAAAACGTAATACCGAAACTGAGGGCTTGGTGTGTCTTCGGACTATCCAAGCGGTAAGAGAGTATTCTAATCTGCAATGAAGCTAAAGGGGCGACCCATAGTGGAGCGTTTAGAAGTAAGAATGCAGGCACAAGTAACCGCAATGCGGGTGAGATCCCCGCACGCCGAAAGCACAAGGTTTCCTTGGCGATGGTGATCAGCCAAGGGTTAGTCGGGCCTAAGGGTATGGCGAGAGCCGCACCCGATGGACACAGGGTTAATATTCCCTGACCGGCGTATAGGTGATGGAGTGACGGAGGAAATAAATTGACCGGTCTTATTGGATTGACCGCTGTTTTTTAAGCTAGGATACTTTGGCAAATCCGGGTATCTGCTTTAATGCAACTAGCAGGAAAATGAAGCACTTACGGGATTCGTCCCGTGAGGAAGTCAGTGAAGAGCCTTCCAAGAAAAACTTCTAAACTTAACTATACGTACGACCGTACCGCAAACCGACACAGGTGTGCAGCTCGAGTAGAGTAAGGCGAACGAGTGAGTGTGCTCCAAGGAACTCGGC
>CAIJVL010000059.1 GCA_903824155.1 Candidatus Adlerbacteria bacterium | reverse complement strand
GTCTTGATGGAGGCCAACGGCGTGCTTACCGATATGCACCGCTCTTCGCACAAAGATTAGTGGTGATGGCCGCTATGGGCGGATTTTGTTTCTGATTTCCGTCCCGCCAGCATATATACCGCAACGGCCGTAGTGATGGGCACCGCGAGTATAAGGCCTATGGAGCCTATCATCATGCGCAGGATCTCGGTTGCGAAGACTTCCTGATTGACGGTCAGCAGCAAATTGAGGTTTGATTGCTCGAAGAGCAATATCAGCGGGAGCGAAATGCCCACGTAGGTTATGGCCAGCGTATTAACCAAGGCCCCTATATGTTCCCTACCGATGCGCATCGCGCGCGCAAATACATGCCGCGGGTGAGCGCTCTCGGACATAGAGAAAAGCTCCTCGACCGCGACCGCTTGGCTAATTGCCGCATCATACAAAACGCCGAGGAGACCAATGAGCATACTGCCGAGGAGCAATCCCACAAAGTCTATCGTGCCGTGCGTATTAAAGTTAAGGTCGGTCGATTCCTCGGAGGTAAAGCCCGAAAGGTGCGCCCAGTGTATGGCCACGTAGGCTAAAAGCCCCGTCACCACAATGGTGGCGATCATGCCGATGACCGCTGCGGTCGTTGCGCGGTTAAACCCGTGCGTAATGTAGGAGCCCAATATAATAATGAGCGAAGACACGCCGACCGATACCAACACCGGCGAGTAGCCGTGCAAAATGCCAGGCAGCAAAAACGCGCCAATGAAAAAGAGGCTTGCAATGAGCGCTAAAAGCCCGCGAATTCCCTGTTTGCCGCCAAATATAAGCAGGCACACTAAAAATAATCCGATAAAAAACTCTAGCACCGGCAAACGATATGGGTCGGACACCGAGTAAAAGTCGACGCCTTCGCTGGCGTTGACCGTGTGGCGAAAGTAAAACACGTCGCCTGGCTTCATCATCAGGTAATCATTATCGACGCGGATGGTCTGCCCCGCATCAGGACCGTCGAGCAATTTGGCGGTGATGGTTTGATACTGCGAGCTGGTATCGGTGCCGGGGATTTCCTTAACGCTTTGGCTTATTACTTCGACGGTTTGAGCTTTTACATAGGTAATAACGTCATTAAGCCCGTCGGGCGTCACCGCAGGAGTCGTGGTTGCACTTTGTGCGTATGCCAAAGGGGCAAAAAGCCCGCTTCCCAAAAGCGAAACGACTAAAAATGCCAATACCAAGAGTCGGCGCATATTTGCTATACTACTACATATGAATAAGGGGTGGATATTGGTAGCGGCACTGTTTGTCATTATTGTAATCGGCACGCTCGTATTATTTTTTATTCCGGCGCGTACCGCTAAGGCACCGACCACGGGTACTGCAACCACAACGCCGGCATCTCTTGATGACCTCATTACGGTTACTTCCCCGCTGCCAAACAGCATTATTTCATCAACAACTATTACTGTTACCGGCAAAGCGCGCGGCAATTGGTACTTTGAGGCCAGCTTCCCCGTTAAACTCAAAGATGCGAACGGGACGGTCATAGCACAAGGTCCAGCACAAGCACAAAGTGACTGGATGACCACCGATTACGTACCCTTCATTATTTCGCTTACGTTCCCAGCGCAGCCCACAGGCTCAAAAGGCACGTTGGTATTGATGAACGACAACCCTTCGGGCGATCCTGCCAAGCAAAAAGAGCTTGATATACCGGTTATCTTTTAAATTTAATTGATTTAGCTACCGAGCGAGGTGCGGTCTATTTCAGCCTTAAGGTCAGTTTCTTTTTGGGTGGCATCAAGCTTCAAGTTCTCGGCCCTCCAGCCGATGGAGTTTGCATACAGCTGAACCAAAGAGCCGGTGCCCGCGACCGCAAGGAAAAAGATCACCGACCATGCCCAGTCGGTCGTAAAGTATAAGACTACCAACACAAGAGCTGACCAAAAGCCGATGCACCACGGGCAGTTGAGCAAGTCGTGGATGGTGTGGCGCAAACCATAACCGCTTGGGTCGTCGAAAAGGTCGCGGAACCAGCGGGATATTTTGTCATACACCACAAGGCGGGTCACGCGGAAAGATGCTAATGCGAGCAGCAAGGCATCAAACGGCGGCACCGAACCCAAGTAAAACCCGCGGACCGACTTCATATACCAAAGCGCGACCACTAATACGATTATAAAGAAAACCGAAAAAATAAAGTTCCAAAGATTCTCGCCCTTTTTGCTATGGGTATGCATGCCTTAAGGATACAACACTTTTTTTAAAAACAACTTCCAAATGGCAAGGTCCGACCTTGCCATTGAGGTTTACAACACAACTTTTTTGGTATTTAGCAACCTCTTGCAAAACTTTACAAACTAATGCGTTTTAGTAGTGGGAGAAAAGGTTCGTTTTTCAGCAAAAATTCATGTAAAAGTGTGCCAAAAATCGCTTTAGTTGCAGCGTTTTACAACTTTGCCGTTGATTTTTGATCAAAAGAGTTCTGTTATGCCTTATGCACATAAAATTTGTGTAAATTCACGCGCACTACCAGTATCAAAAGAGTATACTGAAACTTCCTACCACTCTTGATTCGGGGCAGCATTATTATCAGCAATTTTATTAAAAGTTAGGGATATTTCCGACCCACAATTTATGGCGATCACTCAGAAAATTAAAAAGCGCAACGGCGAGATAGCCGACTTTCAGCCGAAAAATATCACCATCGCGATACAAAAAGCTTTTGCTGCAGTGATGGGTGATGCCAACGAGCCAATGGCAGAAGAAGTTACGCGCGTTGTCGTTGATGCTATCGACCTTAAATTCGGCAACACCGCTTTTATCCCCAGTGTTGAGGATATCCAGGACTTGGTAGAGAACGCGCTCATGCAGCGCGGCTTTTACTCGGTCGCCAAAGACTACATCATTTACCGCTACGAGCACGAAAAGATCCGCGCCGAGAAAAAACAAGAGGTTGCCGAAAAGATAGAGGAAAATGCCCTCCTTATAACCAAGCGCGACGGTACCAAAGAGCACTTTAGCGAAGCCAAGCTTACCGCTACCCTTCTGCGTAGTGCTGCCGGCTACGAGTCGGTCATCGACACGCCGGCCATTATTGCCCGCGTGCGCCAAGAGCTGTACGAAGGGATTGCCACTAAAGATATCCATGACGTCCTCATCATGATCGTGCGCTCGATGATCGAGCGCGACCCGGCACACTCTAACGTAGCGTCTCGCCTCCTTTTGCAGTCGATGTACCGCCAGGTTTTGGGCACCATCAAACAAGAGAATTTTGACGAGGCATACAAAACTGCGTTCAAAACAACCATCGCGCGGGGCATTGAGCTGGGCCAGTTTGATGCGCGCATGGCTGAGTTCAATCTTGAAAAGTTGGCCGACGCACTGGTCCCCGAGCGCGACCGCGACTTTAAATATCTCGGCCTCCAAACCTTGCAAGCTAACTACCTTTCCAAAGAGCACGCGACCCGAAAACTTTTGGAGACGCCGCAGATCTTCTGGATGCGCGTATCCATGGGTATTGCGCTGGCCGAGCACACCCCCGAGCAGCGCGAGCAGCAGGCCGTCGAGTTTTATGAGGTCATGTCGGCCATGTACTACACGCCATCCTCGCCAACGCTCTACCATGCAGGTTTAGCTTTGCCGCAGCTCTCCTCATGCTTCCTCTCTACCGTCCCCGACGACCTGCACGCTATCTTTAAAGAGTATTCTGACGGTGCACAGCTGCTTAAATACGCAGGCGGCCTTGGAGTCGACTGGACTCCGGTGCGTGCAACCGGCTCGCTCATAAAGAAGACTGGCGTCGAGTCACAGGGCGTCATCCCCTTCCTTAAAATCGCCAACGACGTCACCATTTCTATCAACCGCTCGGGCCGCCGCCGCGGCGCAGCTGCCGTGTATCTTGAGTACTGGCACGCTGATATAGAAGACTTCATGGAGCTCCGCAAAAATACCGGCGATGAGCGCCGCCGCGCCCACGACCTTAACACCGC
>CAIJVL010000058.1 GCA_903824155.1 Candidatus Adlerbacteria bacterium | reverse complement strand
TCTTGGGGCCCGCCGCCGCGTACTATTTTTAACGGGTTGTGGTACCCGTGCTGGTGGCCGAGTGTTGCGTAAAAGTGCCAAAAAAGCTCGATATTTGGTTTTGATAGGTTTGCGTGGTTTGGTTTGCCTGCTGTAATTGCGCCTCGAGCTGCTGCACTTTTACGATGTACGGCTGCACGTAGGATTGGAAGTAAAAATAGTACGCGGCGGCGGGCCCCAAGATAAGAATGAGCCATACCAGTAGGTAAAAGAAGCGGCCCCACAGCATTGAGCGGCGCATTTTGTGCACTATGCGGTTAGTATCCTTGGTAATCTCTAAAATCTGGTCAATACGCGGGTCCTGGTCCATTGCAAAATTGTATCACTATTTTTTGGTGCCCTCGGTAGGAATCGAACCTACATCTATCCCTTAGGACGGGACTGTTCTATCCATTGAACTACAAGGGCTTCACTGCAATGTAACATAGGCAAAACAAAAAATCCTGCAAATTTGCAGGATTTTTTGTTTTGTTAGCTACGCTGCGATGCCGAGCTTGGCGGCTATCTTTTCGCGATCAAAGCCGACCATGATGTCCTGGCCTATTTGGATGACCGGTACGCCGAGCTGGCCGGTAAGATTGATCATTTCAGTGCGCTTTTCAGCGTCGCTTGCAACATCGTAGGCGGTATACTCAACGCCTTTTTCGGCAAAAAATTCTTTCGCCATCTGGCAAAAGTGGCAGGTCGGGGTCGAGTAAATGGTTACATGGCTTTGCATACGTGTATGTAATTAGTTTCTATATTAATAGTATAGCATACCTGTCAAGCGCCTGTCACTTTACTTTGTACAGTGTGCGGGTACGGAGAATCGAACTCCGATCTATTGCTTGGGAAGCAATCATTTTGCCACTAAACTATACCCGCAAATTGCTTAAATAATTTACCACACAAAGAGCGCTTTCAGTATCCTCATGAAAAAGTTGCCTGAGGCGGGGGCCGCAGAGACACTAGTAGTTGACGCTTCGTGCACTATCTGTATCTCGCCCTCGCCGGGCAGCGCCACACCGTAGGACTGCCTTAGCTGGGCTTCCTGCCCCTCTTGCGAGGAAAGGGTGTTAACCTCGGCCTCTACGCTGGCCTGCTCGGCCTTCATCTGCACTAAGTTTTGCTGCGCCACGGCATTGTGCGATGCAGCCTCGGCAAACTTGCCATACATGCCCCATGCAGCGTGGCCCGCCCCAAAGGTCACCAGGGCCAGCAGAGTGACCATGGCGGCTCCAAAGAAGAATCGCCGTACCATATCTCCTCTCCCCTTGCGCTTGGTAAAATCCCGCATAGTTGTTTATAATACTCCCATGAACATGTTTAGCAAAAATAACGCAAAATACTCGAAGTTTTTTGGCATTGCCTTGGCGGTGATAATCATATTGTCCATGGTGTTTTCATATTTCTCGCTTTTGTTTTAAAAGGCATCATTTGGTTGAGGCGTAAAGCTGGGCCACCTCTTGTGCCGAGAGCGCTCTATTGTATATGCGCACGTCGTCGATGGCGCCTGAAAAGGGGCCATTCCCCCCAGAAGGCCAGCCGCTGACTTTTGCAATGCCAATTTGATTAAAACTCATATCAAGATTAGTTATAGTGCCGGACAACGTACCCACCAATGAGCCGTCTAAATATAAACTTTGCGTGTTTACATTCCCCGTCAGTACAGCATGATGCCACTTTCCATCCATGACCGAACCAGAGCTGGTTAGGGCGTTTAACGTGCCTTGGTAATACTCTCCCCTCAACTTTCCGTCGGTCCCGACATATAGCATAGGGACGTAATTTGCTGCAGTTGCCCCAGCCGCCCCATTTTGATATCCAAACATACCGCCGGAAATGGTTGTTTTAAACCACATACTGGTGGTAATCGCCGTATTATTTTGAATCAAGCTGTTTGGGAGCAAAATGTAATTGTTTACACCGCCGTTAAAGTTAAGTGCCTGCCCTATCTTCCCTATTGTTGGAGAAGTTGAAGTCGACATCAACACCAGCTGGCCGGTGTTGCCTTGGCCGCTTGAGTCAGCCACGGCGCCCGTAGCCCAATTTATTTTAGGGCCATCGAAGGTCCAGTACCCTACCAAGCCGCCTGCACTCGAAGTAGTGTTTGAATGCGCAACATTTACCTGTCCCAGCGCATAGAGTTGCGTAGTTTCGTTAGCCGAGAGTGCTCTATTGTATATGCGCACGTCATCTATTGCACCATTAAATCTCTCGTTAAGCTGAGCCGCATCCCCTCCTATATATATAGAGACGGGTTGTGGAGTTGCATATAATGCTCCTAAGCTAACACTCTGACTTGCTCCATCAAGATAAATAGTCAACGTAGGAGAGGCTAACGTGCCGCTAACAGTAACGGAAAAGTAATGCCACTTGCCTACTGCAGGGGTAAAGGTACCAAAGTTTTGAAATACTCCACTCGAGTTAGACGCATAGTACATCAAAGTACCGTTATCAATGCGAACCAATGACCATATGTTACCACCGCTTGTATTCGAATATGCAGCATAAATCGGTTGCAAACCAGAGGTTGAAGTCTGTTTAAACCAACCTGAAATAGTAACCGGCAGTTGGAGACCCTCAAGTAACGACGGAGTACCCAGGTTTACATACTGCCCGATGGTGCTATTAAAATTTAATGCCCCGCCAATTTTGCCAATGACCGGCGACGTGGTAGTGGACATACTTACCAATGAGCCAGTGTTGCCGTTGCCCGAGCTGTCTGCTGTCGTGCCGTTCAGCCAGTTTGTTTTATTGCCATCAAGTGTCCAATAGCCCACCAAGCCGCTGCTCAGCGTAGTGGTGTTTGAGTGCGCAGCGTTTACCGCACCTTGCGCATACAGCTGACCCACCTCTTGCGCCGAGAGTGCTCTGTTGTACACGCGCACGTCATCCACCAACCCTACAAAATAAAACGGGGTACTGCCTGACACCAGCGCTGCGCTGCCGACCTCTTCATACGAAGTACCTGATGGAGAGCCTAGCGAGCCGCCCGAAACAGTTTGGGTACTGACCGCGACTCCGTTGACGTATACGGTAACACTTACGCCATTTTTGGTCACCACAGCAATGTGATACCACACGCCGGTCGTGAGTGTTGTCGTGGTTTGAAAATCATCTCCACAACCCCAAAAATGCAAAATGTTCGATGCGTCTATGTATACGCCAAATGCGCCGCCGTTAGGCGTACAACTGCCGTATACAAACGGCACCATAATGCTACCGGCAGTCGTTATCTTTATCCATGCTGCCATGCTGCGCGGCGATGTAGCGGTGACAAAGCCGGTGGGTGACGTCCTCACCACTTCGTTACTGCCGTTAAACTTTAACGCCTGCCCTATCTTGCCAATAACCGGCGACGTGGTCGTACTCATATTGACGAGCTGGCCAGTGTTGCCGTTGCCCGAACTGTCGGCCGTAGTGTCGGTGAGCCAATTGGTGGTTGCGCCGTCGAGCGGCCAATAGCCGGCAAGACCGCTGCCAAGCGTAATGGTGTTGCTGTGCCCTTCCACGACCGACGCATGCGCGGGCAAGCCCAGCGTTGCAATGTATATCGCAATAACAATAGCAATCCAACCAATAAAAAAGGGCGGCATTGCCAATACTTTCTGTCCTTTGTCTTTGTGGTTGTTTGGTTGCATATATTAATTTGTGGGAGTGGTGGTGCCCGTAGTATCTGGCGCAGAGGGTGTTAAGGTGCTAGGCGTGCTCGAGGCGTTGTCGGCTGGTGCAGGTGCTGGAGTAGGGTCGGCAGGCGGCGGTGTCGGACTGGCGGCCGCAGCCTGCTGCCCCGCCCCTTGGAGCAGTGCATCGAGCTGCGCTTTGGTAATGCACGTGGCGGCGCCCGAGTCGTCGGCCACGCACAGCTTGTGCGTCGTAAACTGAGTTGCAAAGTTATTGACCTCGGTTACGAGCGCTTTGATTGCCTCAATTATTGGGGCTACAAAGCCGATGTAATTTACGCCCAGCGTGCCGTTGGGCGTCAGCGGCGTCGGCGTCGAGGTTGAAACAAGGTTGGGGAATATCTGCTGTACCTGCTGCGCGATAAAGCCTATCTGCGGCGTCGAGCCTTGGCTGGTATCGATCCAATTAAAGGTAACGGGGTTGAGCTGTGTCAAAGCCGCAAGAGTACTCGACGCGTCGAGGCTGGTAATGTTGGTCTTGAGCCGCTGGTCGGAGCTTTGGGTAAGAGTACCCGAAAGCTGCGCGTTGCCGCCGTCAAACACTGCAAAGACCGTGGTTGAAGAATTGTTAACAATAGTAAATGCGGGCGTTGAGCTGGCGGCATCGGGCCCCCACACCTGCAGCATCGAGTACGGATTGGTGCTGGTGCCAATAGCCACGCCAAAGTTGGTAAGCCCGCCCGAGCCGTTGGCGATTGCCGACGCGGTGATAAGAGGGTTTCCGCCGATAGAAATGCTTTGTGCCTGGCGCACGTTGGCAGCAACGCTGGAGTCTACCGGGATGTCAGAGAGTCCCACCAACCCGGCGTCGGTATCAAACACAATGTTGCCGACCGACAGGTTGGCAACCGTGGTCGTACCGCTCGACGTATCAATAGTAAACAGGTTGCTGGGGTTGGTGCCGTTGCTGGAGCCGGCCGAGATAAAGCCCGCATTGTCGATGCTAAAGCTAGTGGTCGATGCCGAGTTGGTCACCTCAAACACTTTTGTACCGGCAGTGGTATTTGCGCCCCAGACGCTGAGCTTACTATAAGGAGTCGTAGTGCCGATGGCAACACTATTATTAAGCAGTCGCATAGTTTCTACTGCATTAGAGCAGCAGGAGTTTGATTCACCCAAAGCCAGGTAAGTAGTGAGGCCATTGTATCCTTCACTAATATATCCGTTATCAACACCGTGATTCCCGGTGCGGAAGCGAATATCAGCGGTTGCCGCGGTAGCTTGGCTTGTATTTTCAACTACCACAAAAGGAGTTGCCGTGTTAGAGCTGGTTACAACGTGCAACAGGTAGTTTGGCGTGCTGGTGCCGATGCCCACATTTCCTCCGTTGGTTACAGTAAAGAGCGTTGCGGTTGATGAACCGATAACAAACGCCGGGCCGGCGATCCCGTTGGGGTTAACAGAAAGCTGTCCCCATGGTGTTGTTGAGCCGATGCCGACGTTGCCAGTGCTGTCGATACGCAGGCGCTCGCTGCCATTAGTATTAAACCTTATGGGCTGGGCTGCATTGGTCGAGAGTGTCATGAAGGCATTTGCGCCGACGGAGCCGAGCGTGGTTCCGCCGTTGGCATTCTCTATCTCAAAACCTTTCGTACTGTCGCCCCAAGAATTAAGTTGAATGCCGTTCGCATTTACATTATTGCCGATATTCAACACCACGCCGGAGTCAAACGGTGCTATGGTGCCACCGCCGATGTTCACCAATGCACTCAGGTTATTATTTCCCCCAATGCCAATGTTGCCGTTTTGATTGACCACTAGAACGTTCTGGTTGGTGCTCGTCGCGATTTGGAAGAGATTTTGTCCCGTCGTACCGTTGACAACCAAGTTTGCCGTCGGAGTTGTCGTCCCAATGCCGACGTTGCCTGCGGCGCTTATACGCATCTTTTCAGTCACTACGTCAGCATTTCGAGTAAAGAAGGCAAGATATCCTTCGCCTCCACCTCCTGAGGTTTGGTTTGCACCATAAATACTTGCATCGTAATTACCTGTCGGGGAAGTGCCGTTGTAAAAAGATATGTTAGACCCTTGATTAGCCCCAAATCCGTTTGAGTTGCTTAGAATAAGATTGGTGATTGAATTAGCACCACTCCCATTAATCTGTAAAGAAGCGCTGGGCGCAGCCGTCCCAATCCCCACCTGGCCTGCGTTGGTTACGGTAAAGAGCGTCGCGGTTGATGAACCGATAACAAACGCCGGGCCGGCAATACCATTGGGGTTAATCGAAAGCTGTCCCCAAGGAGTTGAGGAGCCGATGCCAAAGTTGCCGTTGCTGGTCAATGTCGCACCAATGGAATTACTTGCTTCAAGATTCAACGCACCGCCTCCAACACTTGACCCTATGGTCAAATTCGAAGTATTTGAAAGCAGTTGCGCGGTGTTGATTGCAGAGTTAGCACTAAAGGTAAAGTTTTGACCGCCGGCAGGACCGGCGTTTATCGCGACAGTGCCGGTATTGGAGATGCTGAAGAGGGTTGAAGTTGCCGACTGCGTCGACGAGCCAATCGCAAACAATGTCGTGTTGGTGTCGCCGTTGTTTGCTTGGACTGAGAGTTTTGCAAACGGCGAGGTGGTGCCCACGCCAATAGTGTTTGCAACCAGAGTGCCGCTTATGTCATTGGCCGTTCCATTTCCGACCGCAATTTTATCGGCACCGAGCCGGGACAAGCCGGTATCATAGGTACCGCTGTTTAAGCTGACTGAATTGCTCCACGCAAAGGCACCGTCCGAGAGGAGCGATGCTGAATCACCGTTGACCAGAATTTTATAGTTACCATTGTAAAATCCGGCTTTTCCGCTAGGTGGGACAAGCACATCGGTGTTATTTGCGGCATCGAGTGTCAAAAGGGATTGTGTGCCGCCGGTAGTTGTAAGCGCAGAATATGCGACGTTGTTTGGTATCGTGACATTCCCTATATTTGAGATGCTAAACAAAGTCGAAGTCGCCGACTGTGTTGATGAACCGATAGCAAACAGCGTGGTGTTTGTGTCGCCGTTGTTGGCATGTACTGAAAGTTTTGCAAACGGCGAGGAAGTACCTAGCCCCGTGTTACCGGCCACATACAGGCCATTGGCAGGAGGAATGGTGTTAAATCCGGAACTTATCGAGAGCGATGCTGAATAGTTTGAGTTGCCGGCGCTCCTAAATACGTCTACTCCGTTTGTGGAAAGACGCAAATCACTAGCGGCAGGGCTATACATGCCCGTGTTTAATGAGTTTGAAAATACATACCCGCCTGAAGTAACAGCCCCTCCTCCGACCGCAACAATTTGGCCACTACCTACTGCCAGCGTGCCCATGGGGCTACTGGTGCCGATGCCAATATTTCCCGTACTCAGGTTGGTGCCCTCGCCGTTAATGCCCGTGCCAAAGAGCAGGTTGCCGATGTCGAGCTGGTTGGAGCCGTTGATTGAAGGAAGTGCAACATCATAACCAATAGCAATATTATTATTGCCGGTCGCAGTGGTAGATGCCATGTTTGCGCCTAAGAACAGATTTCTGCTGCCGGTCGATATCATATACCCTGCACTTAACCCCAGCTCGGTATTATTCGAATGGTTTCCAACGGCATTATTGCCGATGCCGTCGGTAAAGGAGCCAATTGCCGTGTTGCCGGAGCCGGTTTGATTCCAAAAGCCGGCATTTTCGCCCACACCAACGTTATTGCTGCCGGTCGAAGTATTTGCAAACGCATCTACTCCAAATCCGCTGTTATTTGAGCCGCTTGTGTTGCTTCCCAACGCCCCAAAACCCGAGGCAGTGTTGAAGACGCCAATCGTATTTTTTCCTAGAGCTACATATCCCGTCGCGGTGTTGTTATTGCCGCTCGTGTTAGCCGCTAATGCCAAAAAACCTAGCGCGGTATTGCTAACGCCGCTGGCGTTGACGGTAAGCGCCTGATACCCGATTGCGGTGTTGTATAACGAAGACGTGGCGGCGCCTAACGCTTGTACGCCAAAGGCTACATTACTGGGCGCGCCTGAGGCGAGCGAGGCAATTGTCTGCCCATTTGGAACCATAACCGAAGCAACTGAGCTTGACGCAATAAATGCGTACAGCGAACTTTCATTATTGCCGTTACTAACAATATTGCTGCCTCCTAAAAGTGGGGACGGTCCTGCATACAAGTTGTAGTCGATAGAATTCAATCCTCCATTAAACTCAAAATTCATAAATCTGCCGGCATCAAGCTCCAATGCCCTTCCGTATCCGGGCGCCGCATCAATATCACCGTCGGTTACATCTATGTAATACGGCTGATCGGCGGCAGAGTCTGCCGTTACTTTGAATGCCGCATAGCCGAGATACGGGTTGAGAATATGCAGCTGGGTAAATTGGATACTGTCGTTTATAGCCGACGTTGAAGAGTCGCCGATACGTACTAGGTCGCCTTGATACAGGCCGACGTCTCCCTGCTCGCCTTCGACGCGCAATTGGTTGACATGGATACCGCGAGTGCCACTTGGACCTACGGAGTGTATGACAAAGCCCGGGCCATATGGCGCATAAATGTTAATCGTATTAAAATCCAACTCATTTGTGCCGTCCGCGTTGCTGTTGGTGTTGACGTCGATAGCCGGCGCAGTCGATGTGCCTGCGTCAAAGCAATGGATATTATTGAACTGTGATTCTCGAACATATGACTGGGTGGTGTTTTTAAGATAGCCCATCCGCAGACAACTGCCGGTCATAAAACTAACACTGACGTTCTCCATATCTACTTGATCGTTACGATCGTAGAAAGTCACTGCATGCTGGATATTGCCCGAGCTTTGGTCGCCCGCTATGCCGATGTTTTTTAGCACCGGACCGACGGTCTGCTGCGAAAGGAGCGGCGACGGCGCCCCAAAAGCGGTTCCACCCACACCGGCCCAGTCCTCCGACCACGAAAGTACGTCGTTAGTGAGTGAAGGAGCGGCCTGCAAAGAAGTTTTGTTGGAGCCATCGCCCATCACACATCCGTTGGAATGATAGAACGTCGGCAGCGCCGAAGTAACAAGGTATACGCCCGAGGGCATATAGATGCATTTTGGCGTTCCGGTTTTGTCCAGTTGCATTTCATAATTGAACGCGGTGCTTATGGCGTTGGTATCATCGGTACCGTACGTAAAAGAGCCGCCGGTTACAAAAAGCGACGTAAAGGTTGCGCCCGTACCCGAGCCGCTGGTTGAAGATTGCGTAAGCGTGGCGGCGGTCGCGCTGTAGGTGCCTTGCGTTGTCACAATAGGCATGAGCACACCCATCACAAGCGTAAGTGTCGCGCCGGAGAGCGAGCCGCAGCCGGTGACCGGCTCGGCAGTAAGTGACGTCGGGTTTGCAGAGTATTCGCCGGTCGAAGTAAAATTTTGGAGCACGGTTACGGCGCCGTTCACTAGGACCGCATTGATAGAAAATTTTCTTTCGCCCGAACCGGTAGTGCCCGTAAGCGTACACGCGCCGCTGGATGCGCCGGCTGCCGTGGTGCCCCCCGTGCCGCCGTTGTTGATGGTCGCAGTAATGACTTTAGTGCGATTGACGGTAAGCACGGCCACGCTCGACGCAGTGCCGCCCGAAAGGGTGATAGTATCGCCCGGCGCATAACTGCCAGCGCCGCTTTGTGTAGTCGCTACAAATACCCCGCGCAAGAAGCTATATGGAACGCTCGTTACCGCGTTGGCGCCAATCGTAATATGGTGCGAGTCGGTAAATCCGGTAATGGTGGTTTGGAGCGGTGAGCCCGGCGAGCCGGCGTAGTCTATATATATTGTCTTGCCGACGTCGGCCGAAGTAAAGGTTGCCGATGCGCTCGAAAAGGCGTTGCTCCCCACGGTAATGGTGCCGTCTTTGTAACTGAGCGTGTTGCCTGCGGCGCCAAAATCTTTAACGCTGATAGTATCGGCAAGCTTGCTTTGCACACTGCGCGTAACAGACGAGGTGGTCGCCTGTAAAAATTGAAGGACGGATGTTGCCCCACTGGCGCTTGTGGTGCCGGTACCGCCGCTTGTTACACCAAGCGCCGAGCTGAGCGTGAGCGTCCCGGTTGCGGTCAGATTCGTGACGGTAAGACTTCCGCCGAAGAAACCGCCCCCATTGACCGAAAAGGTAGTAAAAGGAGACGTGGTGCCGACACCCACATTGCCAGCAAAGTAGGCATTGCCTGTTGTTGTTGCCCCGCCACTAATCGTCAATCCCCCGGTTTGGGTGCCGTTGCCGATGGTTGATGACGCGAGGGAAAGTACGCCGCCGGTAAACTTTTGCATGTTTGCCCAGGTATTGGCAGTTGTAGTACCAAAGGCGAGCGAGACAGTACCGGCAGAGTTAATGAGCGGAAAGCTAAAAGTGTTGCTGCTGCCACCCGCCTGCAATCCCAGGCTTGAGGTTGCTACCAAATCGTAGCCGCCACTCGCATTGCCTACTAACATCTGGCCGTAGATGGGCGCAGTGCCGGTGCCGGTGCCTCCGTGCCCTATGCCAAGCAAACCGGAAAGTTCCGAGAGCGCGGGGATTGTTTGCTGCGTCACTATCGGCGAATTGTTTATGGTAACGCTGCTCGGGAGCGAATCTATTCTGCTTGAAAGCGCTATCGCTCCCCACAGCGATGCATACAAGCTGGACGTGCTTACCGCATTTTGATTGTAAATAAGATTGCGCATCTGTGCGGTGATGTCGTTCAGCTGCGCCGACAAATCTTTTTGCGTTACGTAGCCGGTAAGATCAGCAGTAGGTGCTTGGGGTAGTTGCCGTGGCGCCAATTGGCTCACAAAAGTTATTGGCAGCATCGCTGTAGATGAAGACGAAACTTGTTGCCGGTGAACGCCGACGCCGCGTGCGGCTGAGGGTGAACCGAAAGCAAGTTTCGTCAAAGCAGTAGGAGCAACCGGATACAAAATATTTGCAAGTGCCGTGGTCCACGCATTCCATACGCCCGACATATTAAATTCGGCGGATACTACAGAGGCACCCTGCCCGCCAAAATCATTCACGCTGGCGACAAATATATTTGCGGCCTGACCGAAGCTGCTTCCCCACACGCGTGATGTGGTGTCTGCAAGCGACTCGGCAAACAGCGGAGCAAAAGAGAGCGATGCTTCAATATCTTTTTTTGGCACCAGTGCCACCGGCGCGGTTATCTGCGGAGGTACCAACGAATCGTCGACGTAGGCGCCCGGCATGTGCAGCGCGCGCGTAACGTACGCAGCGCTTGCGACCAAGGGGTTTGTTTGACCGGATGCATATGAGACGGCTGGCTGCAGCTGGAGCGGATGCAACATTGAAAGTGAGGACTCAAACGCTTGCGCTGAAAAGGCAACGCCAAATACAAAAAGTGGGAGCGCAATAATAGTTGCAATGCCCACGCGCGGCTCGATACGGGTATAGAGCCACGGCGTGCGCTTGGGCGCAAAGGTTTGCTCCCATGCGACGCGCTTTACGATAGCCGGCGTCGAGGTTACCGAGAGCGTCGCGTACTCTTCTCGAATCTGATGTGAAAGCTTGCGGCCAAGCTTAGCTTTGCGTACCTGCATCTGCGCCAAAAAAGTTTCGAGCGATGATGGTTCGACAAACCACTGCCGGCCAACACGCTCACCTGCCACCTTACCTTGCCGGCACAAGAGGCTTACGTAGTCATTGGTAATGCCAAAGCGCACGCTCGCATCGATCGAGGATATAAAATTTTTATTGTTTTTTTGAAGAGAGGGTTGCATTTCGTTTTCGCGAAATACCCTGATAGAAAAAGGGCATTTCGCCTGTCGGCGAATGCCCTGTTGTTCCTATATAGTACCGGTTAGTTTGTTAAGTGAAAGAAGAGAAAGCCATTGCCTGTGGATAAAGCTTGCACAGAAAATTGCCTCCCAGCTACCCTCAGCCGCAGACGGCATCGGCGTATCTGTCCAGCAACTTTCTGCTTCAGCCCGAACAATACTTTTATATCAGAGAGTAGTTCTAAATATGGCTCTAACTATAGTTATCTCGGCTAACAGAGACGCTAATCCGACTTAACCATCTTTAAAAAGACGTCCTCGGGGATATTGACCCGGCCGCTCGCCTTCATGCGGGCTTTGCCCTTCTTTTGCTTTTCGCGGAGCTTCATTTTGCGGGTGATGTCGCCACCGTACATGTGCTGGGTTACGTCC
>CAIJVL010000057.1 GCA_903824155.1 Candidatus Adlerbacteria bacterium | reverse complement strand
GGCGCCGGCACAGGTGCCGCGACTCGCGGCGGCGGCGGCGGCGGAGGCGGAGGTGGTAGAGTGGTCAATTACAACAGGCTGTAAACCTGTCGGCTTCGGCCTACGAAGGTTCGAATCCTTCCCGGCGCACATTTGACAAATTTATTTTTTCGTGTAGTGTAATACACGGTATTCTTTTCGTTTCTCAAACTGTGCTGGAGGCGCACAATGTCGCAACAAGACAACAATATGATTGCAGGCGCAAAGGCCTTTCAAGCAGCAATGGCTGCTTGGATAGCCACTATCGTCATGGCGGTAATCTTTACCATGTTCCTCATCTGGTTTACCAATAGCCTGTGGGGATTATGCGGGCTGGCACTCCTTGGCCTGTTAGGATTCGTTTCGGCGAATTTTACACTTGGGGATTAATCTCAATATACCGCTCGACCGGATTCCGCTCCGGTCGAGCGGTTTCCTATTTTTTATTCAAAACCGTTCCAATCTCGTTCCATAGGGTGCACAAATTGATTTTTATATACTACTGTGGTAGTTTATTTTCAGCTGCAACCTTAACGCTGGAGGAACTCATGCGTGTTCGACTTTCTGGAAAGTATACAGGGAGGCAGATTCTCGATGCTTTCCGTAGCGCACTTCTTCTTTTCAACTGCGGCGGCAAGGTTTGGACTATTGAGGAACGTCACGATGGAGTTGCGTGGGAATTCGGTTCACTGGGAAAACCGAAATCCTTCCCTGCGATTCAAGCCATCGGAGCGGTCTCGATGAAAAAACCGGCCTGAACGATTGGAAAGACCGGGAAATGAAACTCGTACTCGGCAGCTTGCGAGAAGATGCCCAGTACGGTGCAATCGAAATCTGCTTCGAAAAGCCGCGACTCGAAGCGGAAAGCGAACTGATCCGCGGGGAAACCGGAATCTTCCTTTGGGTGTTCCTATTGAAGTTGGACACAAAGCTCAAGGAAGTCCCAAACCAAATGGCTGCCTGAGCAGTATCGCGGCTATTCTCAAACAAGCCCTGCCGGGTCATTCCGGTGGGGCTTTTTCTATACTCTCTCTGCTAAAATAGTTCCAATCTCGTTCCATACGGCGCACAAATGTTTTTGAAAAAGAAAAAGACCGCCCAGTTGAGCGGCCTTTCGATCGGCGATGAGCCGATCAAGTATTAAGCGTTTTGTCATACGCCTTGAAGTTGGTAACTATCATCTGCGCTAGCACGAAATGTGGCACCGGGATGATGTCCGAAGGATCAAGACCCTCTTTTTTGTGGAGATCTTGATCGGCCTCAACAACGCATAGGAACGTTTCGATGTCGTGACGAGATATCGAATCCTCGGCCATGTTCTTAAGTGCAAAACGTTCGAGCTTGTCGGTTGTACTGCCGAGTTGCTCGACCCAGTCCTTCTTTTTCGAGAGCTTCTCGACGCCCGGCTTAGACAAGAGTTCACGCGTCATCTGTACCAGTTCGAGTACTCTATCCTTGACCCAAGAAACTTGATAGCGATCATGCGCCATCAGATGCGCGATTGCGCTGCGGGTATTGCTGTAGTTCAGCTCAAGGCTCAGATAATCGCTGCCCTTTGCTTTGGTGACCTGTTCGATCGCTTGGCGCAAAAGCCTGATACTCATCTTTGCCGTTGGCTTTATCAAACGAACGGTCGCTTCGAGTGTTGCAGACTGAGTCATGGTCTCCCCCTGAGGTTGCTAGAAATGCATCTAAGCTCAGATTAACACAATATTCCTGTTAAGTCAAAGACAAGAAGCTCTGCATTGGAGCTAGATAAAAATAGTTCCAATCTCGTTCCATACGGCGCACCAAAAGAAAAAATCCCCCAACTGGGGGATTTTTTGATTATTTACTTTCAGTCGCCAGCTTTTCGTCTAAGACGGTACTCTTAACCGCCTTCCCTTTCTTTTTGACGTCAAAGACAAACTCGTCTTTTTTATAGTCCACTTCAACCGTGCCGCCCGAAAGGACGCCGCGGGAGACCATAAGGCTGGCAACCTTGGTCAGGATCTTGTCCTGGATAAGGCGGCGCAGCGGGCGGGCGCCGTAGCGCGGATTGTACCCTTCTTTGCCTAAGTACGTGTACACGTTGGGATTAATGGTGAGCGTAATGTCTTTAGAGGCAAGGCGCGCCACCACTTCTTTAACCTGTATGCCCACTATTTCTTTGACAGCTTCGGGACTTAGGATGTTAAAGATGATTATCTCGTCGATGCGGTTGAGGAACTCGGGGCGGAAGTAGTCTTTGAGCGTCTGCTCAACCTTTTCTTTAGCTTGTATGTAGTTGTTTTCCTGCGTGCCGCCCGTGGCCGAGAAGCCGATCTGCTCCATCTTGTCGATGTACTGCGCGCCGATGTTAGAGGTCATGATGATAACCGTGTTGCGAAAGTTGACCTTGCGGCCTTTGGCATCGGTCAGCTGGCCGTTGTCCAAGACCTGCAGCAGGATGTTAAACACCTCGGGGTGAGCCTTTTCGATCTCGTCAAAAAGCACGACCGAATACGGGCGATGGCGCACCATTTCGGTGAGTCCGCCGCCTTCATCGTAGCCGACATAGCCCGGAGGCGAGCCTATGAGCTTACTAACCGAGTGCTTTTCCATGTACTCGGACATGTCGACGCGTATCAGCGCCTTTTCGTCGTCAAACATAAACTCAGCGAGCGCGCGAGTAAGCTCCGTCTTTCCCACGCCTGTGGGGCCAAGGAACATAAAGCTGGAAATAGGCCGGTTAGGGTCGGCAATGCCGGCGCGCGAGCGTTTAACCGCGTCGGCAACCTTTTGCACTGCTTCCTCCTGCCCTACCACGCGCTGTTTAAGCTCATCTTCAATCCTGGAGAGGCGGCGCGCTTCTTCCTCGAGCATGCGCGAGACGGGAATGCCGGTCCACTTGGCAACCACAGAGGCAATGTCGCTTTCGGTAATTTCTTCTTTAAGGATGCGGCGGGTCGATTGCAATTTTTTAAGCCTCTTTTGCTTTTGCTCAAGCTCGCGCTCAAGGCTCGGGATTTCGCCGTAGCGGATCTCGGCCGCGCGAGAGAGGTCTACCGACGCCTCGGCGCCGTCTGCCTCGATGCGCAGGCTTTCCAGCTCTTTCTTGATGCTCTTAATATCGTTAAGGGTCTGCTTTTCATTCTTCCACTTCAACTCCAGCTCGCCGGTCTTTTCTTTAAGCTCGGCAATTTCCCTTTCGATGTCTTTGACGCGCGCTTTAACCGTGCGGCTGCCGTCTTCATCGGCGGCTTCTTTGCGCAGCGCCTCCTTTTCAACTTCCAAACGCATTATTTTTCGGTGAGCCTCTTCAAGCAGCGGCGGTTTATTTTCGAGTGAAATGCGCAGGCTCGACGCAGCTTCGTCGATCAGGTCGATTGCTTTGTCCGGCAAAAAGCGGTCGGCAATGTAGCGGGCCGAAAGTTGCACGGCAGATATAATAGCGTCATCGGTGATATGCACGCCGTGAAATAATTCGTATTTTTCTTTAAGGCCGCGCAAGATAGCGATTGCATCTTCGAGCGACGGCTCAAGTACGTACACCGGCTGGAAGCGGCGCTGAAATGCCGGGTCGCGCTCGATATGCTTTTGATATTCTCGAAGCGTAGTTGCACCCACCACATGCAAGTCGCCGCGGGCCAAGGCCGGTTTAAGCATGTTGCTGGCGTCCATCGCGCCTTCGGCGGCGCCGGCACCTATCATGGTGTGAATTTCGTCGATAAAGAGAAGTATCTTCCCTTCCGAGCGCTCAATTTCCTTCATGATGGCTTTGAGGCGCTCTTCAAACTCGCCGCGATACTTGGTGCCGGCGATAAGCGAGCCCAAGTCTAACGAAACGAGTTCTTTGTCGCGCAAGCTGTCGGGTACGTCGCCGGTAGCAATGCGCTGTGCAAGCCCTTCGGCAATAGCCGTTTTGCCCACGCCTGCCTCGCCAATAAGTATCGGATTGTTTTTAGTGCGGCGGCTGAGTATTTGTATTACGCGCTTTATTTCTTCGTCGCGGCCGATAACCGGGTCGAGCTTATTTTCAAGCGCGGCTTTGGTAAGCGAGCGGGTGTATTTGGGGAGCGCGCGGTATTTCTTATTTTCACCTTGCGTAGCAGCTGCCTGCTTTTGCGCGCGCAGCTCTGCAAGAGCGCGTACGACGGCCTCGCGGGTAATGCGGAAGCGGCTGAGCAAATCGCGTGCGACGCCCGGCACTTCGAGGATTGATATAAAGAGGTGTTCGGTCGATACAAATTCGTCGTGGAGCTCGGCCGCGATTTTAGCCGAGCGCTCAAGCGCCTGCACCAGCTCGGGTGTTAGGTACAGCTGGTAGCTGGGGCTAAGTACCGCGCTCGAAGAGACTCCCTCAAGAGCCTCGAGCGTAGTATCGGTTAAAAGGATCACGTCTACTTCGAGCTTGTCGAGTACGGACGCGACCAATGACTCCTCTTGCAAAAGGAGCGCGCCCAAGAGGTGCGTTGGGCTTACTTGATTCTGCCCCCTCTCAACCGCCAGCTCGTGCGCCCGGCGGACGGCCTCTTTTGCTTTGGTGGTGAAGTTGTTAAATGGTGGCATATAGTTTGTATTAGTTATTACGAACCGGAAGTAGTTTTAGTTGCGGATGGTGCTGCGGGAGCCGTGGGTGCAGCAGAAGATGGAAGGCTCGCGAGCGTGTAAAAGTTTGAGCCGTCGGCAAGTGAGTTGGTAGTGGCTACGCCTACCACTTCGCCAAAGAGCGTCATGATAAGCGAACCGGCCGTTGATGAAGTGACGCTTGCTTCAACCTCATTGCTGCCCTGGACCGGAAGCGCCGCAATAATGCCCTCGCCCACGATATCGGTGCCGGTGCCGCCGATGCGGATTACGCTTTGGCCCAGCCGGAGCTTTGAAGGGTCCGCAACGGGCGCCGCGGCAAATCCGGTCGAAGTGCCAACCTGCACCGAAATCAATTCAATTGACGATGAGGCGCTCTGCCCTTTGGGGATGGTAACCGGTACGCGTGTACCGTCTGCCAATATTGCCTCAAAGGAGTTAAACGCGGATGAATCAAGCGAGGCTTTGTCGGTTATCGCGGTGCCTTTGCTGTCGACGATAACGCCGCGGGCTACAAGCTGGTCGTCGCCCTTGCCCACCAAGCGCACGATGCTTTTTTGTACGGCTTGAATGGACTGCGCAGCCAAGTCGTCGTCTTTTACCACGACCGTTTTAATGGTGGTGGCGCTTGCGGCTGCCGCACCCTGTGTTGCGGGCACTACCGTTTGCACGGTGTGCTCTACTATCTGATTAATGGTTTTGGTAACTCCCGGCGGCGCCTGGTCCATGAGGGACACAGTCACAATGCCGGTTGCGATGGACGTCATAAAACTGACGAGGAGCGTCAGGAGCACTATTTGATGTTTGGTCAGATGCTCGAGGTCCATACGTGATTTTATTATACTATATTTTTATGATTCGCGATAGCGCTGCGCTACTTTGGCCAAGGACTCTGCAATATAAGCTGCATCGGCTCGCGTTGCCGTAGGTAAAAGGGTCAAACGGATGGCAGTGCCGGCCAATTTTTTGGGCACCCCCAAGGCCTGTATCACGTGGCTGGGCTCATCACCTCCAATGTCGCATGCGCTGCGGGTCGAGGCGGCCACCCCTTCCACATTTAGGGCAATAACCGCCATTTGGGCGTCTAAACCGGGTACGGAAATGTTGAGATTGTTGGCTACGCGGTGCTCGAAAGCCGGACCGTTTAAAAGCACATCGGGTAAAAGCTTTTTAATTTCGGCAAAGCAGTGCTCGCGCACGTCGGCAATTATTTTGGCGTTTTCTTCGGCGGTATGTTGCGCATCCTTGAGGGCAACAGCAAACGAACCGACCAATGGCGGATTTTGCGTACCGCTCCGGAGGCCCCCCTCCTGCCCGCCGCCTAAAGTAACCGCTTCAATAACGGTGCCGCGCTTTACAAACAGGGCCCCCACACCTTTGGGTCCCATTATTTTTTGCGCATCGAGCGTCAGCATATCAACGCCGAGCTTTTCAACTTTTAAAGGCAGCCAAAGCGGCGCCTGCGATGCGTCAGTGTGCAGATAGAGCGGTAAAACTTCAAGGTTCGACCTTGGCTCGGGCTCTTCAAGGTCGAACCTTGAAGTTCGCGCCTTCCTGATTTCTTTGGCTATTTCCTGAATAGGCTCAATAGTGCCCACTTCGCTGTTTACCATTTGTATCGATACCAGCACTGTTTTATCAGTAATAGCGGCCGCAATATCTTTGAGCGAAATTAACCCTTCGCTGTCTACTTGCAAAATAGTAAGCGTCAAACCCTCTGTTTCGAGCGCAAACAAAGGCTCGAGCACCGATGTGTGCTCTATCGAGCAGGTCACCGCATGTACGCTCCCGTGCTTTTGCAGAGCAGCGCGCAAAACGCCGGTAAGCGCCAAGTTGTTAGACTCGGTGCCGCTCGCAGTAAAAACTATTTCGTCCGCATGCGCGCCAATGGCATTGGCAACCACTTTGCGCGATTCTTCCATTACCTCTTGTGCGGCAACCGCTTCACTATGGAGGCCCCCCGCATTGCCATACACGTCTAAAAGCCGCACTAGCTCTTTGCTTGCATGGGGACTCAGCGGCGTAGCCGCAGCAGCGTCCGCATATACCCGTGGTTTAGACCCGGCTCCTCCCGCGAAGCGGGATAAGTGTTCCCTTAAAAAACTCATGTTTTTACTATATACTACTGTGCATGCCGGGCACAGTACCCACCTTTGCTAGTTCTACGCTTCACGCGCTTACCAGCGCGGCTCCTTTTATAGCGGTTGCGGCGTCCCTGCTTGCGCTCCTCTCTCTTATATATGCAACACTTCTTGAGCGGCGCCTCTCGCGCCTAACGGTTGGCCGCGCCGGATCTTTAGAAGAGACCATTACGGTCCTTTCGCGCGAGATGCGCGAGACGCTGGAGTTTAGGAGCGAGGTCGAGCGCTATTTAAAACTGGTTGAGCAGCGTTTGCGCGGCTCAGTTTCGGGCATTGGCGTCGTGCGCTTTAATCCGTTCTCGACCGACGGCCAAGGCGGCAATCAGAGCTTTGCAACCGCCTTTATAGACGAAGAGGGCACCGGCGTGGTATTCTCCACCCTCTACGCGCGCAACCACGTTGGCGTATATGCGAAGCCCCTCGAGCGCGGCGCCTCTACCTACGAGCTGAGCGATGAGGAAAAGCGCGCTATCGCCGAGGCCCGGCAGTCTATAGCGACACACAAAAAAGAGTAAAAACCCTATGCCAGAAAAAGATCACATAGCGGAGGCGAGGCCTCCCATTGTTGCCGTTGTCGGGCATATTGACCATGGGAAGTCGACGCTGCTCGACTATATACGCCGCTCCAATGTGGCGGCAGGAGAAGCGGGCGGCATCACCCAGCATCTTTCGGCATACGAGGCCAGCCACGAAAATGCTACCGGCGTGCACAAAATTACGTTCCTCGATACGCCAGGCCATGAGGCGTTTGCGGCGATGCGCTCGCGCGGCCTCGAGGTTGCCGACGTTGCCATTTTAGTCGTCTCTGCAGAAGACGGCGTTAAGCCCCAGACGGTCGAAGCCGTTAAGCTTATTAACGAAGTAAAAATCCCCTACATCGTTGCGTTTACCAAAGTCGACAAGCCGGACGCCAATGTTGAAAAGGCAAAAATGTCTTTGCTTGAGGCGGGCGTATTTTTGGAAGGGCTTGGCGGTGAAGTGCCGTGGGTCCCGGTGTCTGGCAAAACAGGCGAAGGGGTGCCCGAACTTTTAGACTTGATTTTGCTCGCGGGCGAACTCGAGGGCTTAACCGCAGACGCATCTCGCCCGGGCGAAGGTTTGATAATCGAGGGGCATGTCGACCAAAAGCGCGGCAACACCGCAACGCTCATTGTCTTGAACGGCTCTATAAGGAGTGGCGAGTACGTTATTTCCGGCGAAAGTTTTGCACCCGTGCGCATCATGGAAAACTTTTTGGGCAAAAAAATAAAAGAAGCGCTGCCCGGCAGCCCGGTAACGATAGTCGGCTTCTCTACCCTCCCGAGAGTGGGCGAAAAATGGCGCACGGTTGAAACTAAAAAAGAGGCCGAGTCCGAAGCGCAGACCGCATTGCAGCAAACTCGCGCAAAAAATGTGGCGCCGCAGGTTGCCGCACCGGTTGAAGGCGAAGAGGAAAAAGTGCATGTCATACTTCCCTTGGTTATAAAAACTGACGTTGCCGGCACCGGCGAGGCAGTCGTGCACGAGATAGACAAGATACCGCAGGACGAGCGCTTAGAGGTGCGCATCGTGACGCGCGGCGTCGGCACCATTAGCGAGGGCGATGTGCGCCAAGCCGGCGCAGGCAATGTGCCCGGCATTATTGTCGGCTTTAACGTTAAGGTAGACCGCGAAGCGCAAGCTTTGGCAGAGCGGTTGGGCGTTAAGATCGAGCTCTTTAGCATTATTTACAAACTGGCCGAGTGGCTTGGGAAAGAGCTGGAAACCCGCCGCCCGCTTATTGAGACTGAAGTACCAACCGGCGAAGCCCGCATCATTAAAGTATTTAGCTCGATGAAAAACCGCTACGTACTTGGCGGCAAAGTCGAAAGCGGCAAGCTAATGGTGCGGGACACGATAAAAATACTACGCAAAGAGGGTGAAGAAAAAATGGAGGTTGGCCGCGGCGAAGTCATTGGGCTGCAGTCCAACAAGGAAGACGTTAAAAAAGTAGACGAAGGTAGCGAGTTTGGCGCCATGCTGCGCCTTTCTATAGAGCCAAAATTCGGAGACACCATAGTAGCGTTTGAAGTAGCAATGAAATAAAAAGAACGAGAATTATATGAGCCTAAGAGATGAAAAACTAAACGAGGCATTGCGCGAAGCGGCTGCGGCCTTTATGGCGCGCGAAGCAGGCCGGCAGTCGCTCATTACGGTAACACGCGCGCAAGTCGAGGGTGGCGGCAAGACCGGCGTCATTTACCTGAGCGTACTGCCCGAGAGCGAGGAAGAAAAGGCCGTTGCCTTTGCAAACCGCCATCGCAGCGAGTTTGCCCGATTTTTTGAAAAGACCGTGCGCGGCGCGCGCGTGCCGCATGTGGAGTTTATGGTGGACCTGGGCGACAAGAACCGCCGCCGCATAGACGAACTTTCGAAATAGCGTTTGATACGTTACAGTATGGAAACCGGCCATGTCGCCAAGTAGTAAGGCACGGGACTGCAAATCCTGAATACGCGGGTGCGATTCCCGCCATGGCCTCAAGATATTTCAAACCAATGCCGGGGTGATGGAATGGTAGACATACGGGACTTAAAATCCCGAGAGCATTTAAACGCTCGTGCGGGTTCGAGTCCCGCCCCCGGCACCCGTTTTATAGGGTGAAAATATATGGTAGGTTTATAGCTGTGCGAGTTTATATGCGCCCTTAGCTCAGTTGGTAGAGCAACTCCCTCTTAAGGAGATGGTCGTAGGTTCGAATCCTACAGGGCGCACAGTCGTTAACAGAGTGCTGGGGTGGCGGAATTGGTATACGCACTTGCCTTAGGAGCAAGCGGAGCAATCCATGGAGGTTCAAGTCCTCTCCCCAGCACTTTGGATGCGACCTTTTATAAAGTGCCGTCCCTCTAAGGGACATAAGTGTTCCCTTAAAAACCCTTATGTTATAAGGTTTTTTAGCTTGACAAAGCTCGTTTTGTTGTGATATAATTCTCCCGGAACCAAATCACGGCAATTCTGCCGCAACCGTTCATTGAAACTGAAAGGTGACCTCATGTCATATATCGCATCACTCGTGCTTGTCGTAGGATTTATCCTCGTCAGCAGCGGAATCATCTATGGCCTGTTGCGCTGGACAAACCGTCGCACAGCACCTCAGAACCCTGCGGCACCATCTTCAGAAGAAGATAAAGCCACAATCATCGAAGATGAGGGCCATATCAAAAGCTATGCGTGGCTTTACTACTTCATCGTCATCGCCTTTTTTGCCATCTGGTTGGGGGGCGGTTGGTATCTGAGCGGAATTTCGTCTATCGTCGTAGGCGGAGTCTTCAACCTTGGATACTTCATTTTGGGGCTCGGCTTGCTCTACTTCATCGCGAGCATCGACATCATCAAAAGAAACGAGATGTCCGGCGTGTCTATCCTCGGCTGGCCTACCAAGGTCTTCAGCGGAAGCCTCGCTATTGTCCTGCCCGGCATTATGGAGCAGGACGAGGTGACCGCACTTGTCGTCGAGCTTGCGTGGCCCGAAGACGATACAAAAGTTTGGCGCGGTCCGCCCGACCTACCAGTGCCCCCCGGTATGTTTCCGCCAATCCGCATACCATTCGCGGATGAAACAGGAGCGGATGCAACTGCTGACCCTCTCACCGGGCGTGTGACGGAAGAAGCAACGCTGTTTGTCCGAATCCGGGTATGCTATTTTTGGGATTTCTTTTCCCGAATCGGCGACACGGACAAAAACATCAGCGCAAGCGAAGAGTATCAGGAGCATCCCGAGCGGATGCTAACGAATGCCCGCGAGCAAATCGGCAATATGGCTATCAGCCTCATATTCCGTGAGTTCTCAAACAAGTCCCTTGCCCGCTCGCTAGCCGAGGTGGACACGGTGAACGGAGAGTTGCTTTCCGATATCAAGCGGAAGACAAAGTGGTGGGGCATCGACGTTGTTGATGCCAAAGTAAAGCTCTTCGTATTCTCGAAAAGCCTTAATACGTCGATCGAGAGCGCGGTGCAAGCTAAATTCGCTGCTCGCGCAACTGTTACTGCCGCAGAAGCCGAAAAGATCCGGCTTACGCGTGCAGGCGAAGGTAATGCGGCCGCGGAAAAAGCGATGATAATCGGCCGCGGCGAAGGCGAAAAAGAAGCGGCGGATAAGCTCGGGGTACGCCCCCAAGATCAACTTGCCGCAGAGGTCCTTCGCGATATCGCGCAGGCTAAGCCCACGATCATCATGCCTGGGTTCGATCTCACGAACCTGGTCGGGACATTCGCCAAAAACTTCAAAGGCACTCAACCTACATCAGGAGAGAATCCATGAGCTTTCTTGCGTACTGGCCGGTGCTTCTAGCACTTGCCCTCATCATCATCTACTACAAAGGTAGGAGGCGGTGGGTATCAGCGGCCGGGAGTGCAGTCAACAGGCTGCCTTCCTTGAACCTAAATCTGGCCTGGTCGGCTAGAGCATTCTGGAAATCCCTCCAGACAATGGGGGTCATCTTGGCGGCGATCCTCGCAGCTTGGGTCGCCTACTTGTTGGTCCAAAATGGCTGGGATTATGAACTACCCTCCGTGCCGGGAGTACCGCTTATCTTAGTGATAGCGGTGCTTGCGGCATTGCCGTTCGTGGTTCTAAACGTCGATCGCAAAAAGTTGTACGCCGTCCTTCTTCGCACGGCGACCATACTGCTCGTATATGCGATCTATGAGCTCTACAGCCACAATACTATCGGCATAGGCCTTCGCCGCGAATTCTTGTATCTCGTCGCGATCGGCTTGCTGCTTATAGCCTGGACCTACCTCAAAGGGTGGGACCGCGCTCTAATGGTCGCGCTCCTGATCTTCGGATTCGTCATGTTGGGCTTCTCTCACAAAAATACGTGGCAGGAGTTCGTCGTGTGGCGTCCGTGGAATTCTTCGGGTACCACCGTTGCCTCGGCCCCCGCTAATCCTCAGTGTCCGGCGATTAAGCAAACTGTCACCTTTGGCCACACTCCAATATGGGTTAACCCAAAGGCCAACTGTTCGGTAGATATTTGGTCATACGATCACTGCATTTACGTGCGGCGAGCTGCATCGACCAATGACCCGAAACCTTACCGTGTCTGCAACGGAGAGGCTCCAAGAGATATCGAGTGGGTATGGACGGCGGACATTTCTTTCGACGGCGACATAGCGTTGGTACCTAGACGCTACTAGCAACAAAACGGCGCCGGTCTTTTATGACCGGCGCCTTTTCTTTTTCCTATTTTATATTTTACAAATTGGCGCCTGAGTAGCAGGCCGAGAGGCTGCCGCAGATGTTGCTTACGAGGAAGTTAAACAGCGCGTACGCGGCCACCATCACAAACATGCCGATAAGGCCCCACAACATGTGCTTTTTACCATCTTCTTTGCTGGAAGAGCCGCCGGCATTAAGTGCAAGCAAAAACTCTATCACGCCCCAAAAAAACACCAAGAGTCCCGCCGCAAAGACAAGAGCAATAAGCGGGTTAACGATAAGGTTAGTTAAGCGCTGGGCAATAACGGTAGTGGTAAGCATAAAGCCAAGCGTCTACAAACTAGTACTGCGCGGTTGGTACCTGAGGGATCTGCACGCTGCCCGTGCCGCTAACGCCAAAGGCGTTTTGCGCCAAGTTAACCAAGCCCCAGATAGACACCATGATAAAGAGCGAGAGGATGCCGGCGATCATCGTGTTACGTCCTGCAGCCAAACCCTCGCCCGAAGCGCGGATGTACTGCACTAGGCCCCAGAAAAATACCACCAGCGCGGCGGCAATAAGTATCGGGATAAGCATGTTAAGGATGCCGCCCACTGCTACGATAAGGTTCTTAATCGGCTGCAATGCCTGTGCCGATGCTATAAAAGGAAAGGCCAAAAGCGCTGCTGATAAAATAGCTGTTTTTTTCATAGTAAATTTATTTTGTTACCTCTTAACTCTACCACGCGCCCCTGCCCTACAACCCCTGCGTGTGGATAGGACCGCTATGGTGTGGGATTGCCGCTGCTGTCGACCGTATTGTAATATGAAGGCGATATATTGAGAGGCTGCCCCGGGCTCGTACCCGTACCGGTAGTGCCGCCGTTAAGGTTGCTGCTGCCAAAAAAAGTAATGCTAAGGAGCGCCAGGATGCCCCAAATCGAAAAGAGTATAAACAGTGCGATAAGGCTCCAGATGATGCGCTCGCGCCCCTCGGTATGGCCGTGCGAGTCGGCCGAGTCTTTGATGTACCGCACGAGGCCTATAAAAAAGACCACTACGGCAAGCGCGGCAAGCACGCTCACCAGCATGTTCATAAGCCCAATAAGGCTTTGTATGGCGGACGAGAAGGTAGTTGCGCCGTTTAAAAATCCCATAGAGTTAGTTGCAGGAAATAATAGACGAGCTGCCGCTGCCGGCGCCGAGGGAGTTGACGGTGTTGGCTATAACCACGGCAATAAGCCACGCGCCTAAAAAGATGCCGATGCCAATGAGCGTATACATCAAGTTTTTGCGCGCTTCGTCTATCTTGCCGGGGTTGCCGCGCGCCAGTACAAACTTAAAGCCGGCAAAGACAATAAACAGCACGGCAATAGGGATGCCAATTTGTATCACCGCGCCAAGGATAGCCTTAATAAGCCCGCAAAAACTGTTGATGCCGCCGAGCGGATTGGTAACGGTTTGCGGGTTACCCGTAGTTGCCGGTGGCGTACTATTGCTATATATATTAGGAGCAGTGCTATTACTAGTGATATTTTGTGCAAACACGACTACCGGAGATACAAAAAGCAGCATGCCCGCCGCCAGTAACAAAAGTTTCTTCATGACTCTAGTATAAGCTATTAAAATCCGACCGCATTGCGCACCCACTCGACCACCGCATAGATGCACATGAGTAAAAGCAGATAGGTAACCGACTTTAAGATAAACTCCTTACCTTCGGCTTTGCCATGGTCACTTCCCATTTCGGTAAAGTAAATGGCGATGCCCCACACTATGGCCACAACGTTAACCGCAAAGAGCAGCGCAAAGATAGTATTGATGATGCCTCCTTGTAGGTTGGGTTCGGTAAACATATTATTGCAGCGGCGCGGTTGATTGTGATTGAACCGTACCCGAAAAGACGCGGGACATTGCCTGCGACGCTTCGGCAATGGCGCTAGCGGGCTCTTGCGCGCCGCTCAACACCTCATTGACCATATTTTGAAACACCGTGTCGGTAGCCGCTGGCGACGGGTCAAGCCATGCGCGCGCGATAAGGCTCGACTGTACAAATATGGCCGCCGCCGCGTTGCTTGAGGTGTCAATCACTACGTCGCGGCGCACCGGCGGCAAAAATATCTGCTGGGCCAAAAGCGAAATGGCTGCCTGCCCCGTTAGGTGCTCGGCAACAAGTAAGGCGCCACTGGGGTTGGCCGCAGTGCGCGATATGGCAACGCCGGTGATCTGCCCAAAGGTTATATGCGTGGTATTGCCCTGGAGCTGCGGCAGCGTTGCTACGCCAAAACTAAGGTTGGGGTTGCGCGCCGCAATAGTGGAGTACTCGCTTGCAAAGCCAAAGTACGCGCCAACGCTGCCGTTAACAAATGCGGTGCCCGAGGCAGGCAGTGCATTGTTCCACGAGTAGGTTGTTTTGCCCGGGTTGGCAAACTCGGTATAAAAGCGCAGCGCCGACTCTGCGGGGTTAGCAGGCGCATTGGTTGGCATAGTCCCCAAGACCGGTATCAAATTGCCTGAAGGGTCGCGCGACACGATAGAGTCTCCCGCCTGCATAAATAATGCCGACAGTATCGCTTTGGCGTGGTCGATATTTTTCCAAGTGCCCAAGGCGACCGCGCTTTGATGCACGTTGCTGCCAGAGTCGAGCGACGTAAGCTTGGGCGCGATGGTTAAAAAGTCGCTCCAGTATTGCGGCGGCTGCGCCAGCCCCGCCCCCGCAAATAAATCGCGGTTCCAGTACATTACCAGCGGATCAATGGTAAACGGCAGCGCGAGCGCGCCGTTTTGCGTCAAAAATATCTGCCCTTCGTCGATAAACGAGCCGGTAAACTGCGCCTGCGACACCGCCGAGTACGGCACGGGGTTTATTTTGTTGGCAAACGACACTACCTGGTCTTGCGGTATCAAAAAGAGGTCGGGCCCCTGTCCGCTTGCCATCGCGTTTACCAAATCGCTGCTGTAGGTTGCCGGATCCTTTTGTATGTACCGCACGTTGGCAAACGTTTTATCGGACGAGCGCAGCGTGCCTATCATGGTATTGACCATGTTGCTGTCGAGCGTACCCCAAATGGTGACCGGACCAACCGAGGAGCCGCCAAGAAGCCCTCCAAAGGCGGCAAATACGCCCACGCCGAGCAAAATAAAAAAGCCGAAGAGGACGAGCGCTATGAGTTGGAAATTGGACATCTTCATATCTTACTTTTTATATCTTCTTTTTATTGTGCGCTTTTAACGGACTTTTTGCGAACGGTAAATCCCCAGTGATATGCGCCGGCACGTATCGGCCCCATATAGGTAAAGCCGTTATCTTCAAACAACTCGCGCGCTTGCGGCTCGCGTACGACGTGGTCGGGGTGTGGCCCCAGCCCGCCGTGCGAACTAGACCAGTCGGTGACCAGCGCGCGGCCCGCTTTTTTAAGTACGCGATGCATTTCTTTAACCAGCTGCGTTTTGTTATGTGCACTAAAAAGAATGTTGGCGGCGATTACCACGTCAAAATGCTCTGCGGGCAAGCCGCAGCCGGCCGGAGATTCGATATTGCCGCGCAAAATCTCGACGTTGTGCAAACCTTCGGCTATCGCAAGACTCTTGATGCGGGTGAGCAAGTCGCCGTTGGTGTCGACCGCCCATACGGTGCCGCTGCCCACCGCGCGTGCCGCCGCACGGGTAAAAAAGCCGCTGCCAGCGCCAAAGTCTGCCACCTCTTGGCCTTCATGCACGCCTGCGTTACTCAGCGCATAGGTTGGGTTAAGAAAGGAACTCTCTTCCATAAGATACTTCTAGTATATAACGAAAAAGAAAAGCCCCGCGCTTTTGGCGCGAGGCTTGCTTATCTGACAAAACCGATCTGCTTCATTGCTTGCAGGACGCCTTTGCCGCTCTCGCTGGTTAAGTGAAAATCTTTGCTGTTAAGCAAACACCATCCGTAGCCTCGTTTAGGCTCAATCTTGCCCAAAAAGTCGCCGCGATAGCAGTAGGTCTCAAACGAGACGTCATCCTGTGGATTTTTCTTTTTGTGGATCTGCGCCGCAAACGAAGTAATAAGCTCGGTAGTCTCGATATTGAGCCTAATACCAAGATCACGGTAGATCTTGGCAGCCAGCTTTTTTTGCTTGTCATAGGGCGCCGTTGGGGTTTTTGTGCGGTACCAACCGCCCGGCTCCAAGAGCACCACCTTTTTAGGGGTATACAAAAAGAGCATTTGTTTATCTTCGGTCACGTGGATCCAAGACAAACGGATGCGTGTTTGGGGATTAAGCTCAGCCATGGAGCCTCCTTTGGCATTTGGGAACGAAACTAAAAAGACTATACGCCTTTGGGCGGAAAATGAAAAGAAAAACCGCCCGCGATTGCTCGCGGGCGGCGTGGTTCATGTCTTGGAAACGGAAGAGGCTTCAATAAGAAGCGCTGAATCAAGAGAGCGCCAGTCAAAAAGCGTTACCGTCTCTATGATTCGCTCCATGTCAAAGCCCTCTTGATTGTAAAAGAGAAAGCCCCGCTCGAAGGCATAGCCGTATTGTATGGCACCGGTGCAGGTAAACACGTATGTGGCTTTTTCATACGCAAAGCGCCTCTTTTTATCGACCGCAAGCTCATACGGCTCTTTTACCAGCCGGGATATCTTTTTAGTGCGGTACGAAGGGACGCGCGGCTCGAACTCTTGAGTGCACCACCGAAACATTTTGCCATCGGTAAGCAGAGGCTTGCTGCCGTAGTGTCGCAGCGGATCCAGCAAGACTTTGGTGACAAACCCTTCGGGATTGCCTCCAACACATACAATGAGCGGCCCAAAGCGGTCCGGATATCGTGCATTTTTGCCAAACTCGCCAAACTTGCATGCGTTTGCGAGCCGTTTAATCTCACTGTCGGTAGGAATCTTTGCCATGACTATCCCCTTTCTTGTTGCACAGCATCTGCCACTACAGTACACCCATTGAGTTTGGCGTCAAATAAAAGGTGTCAGGTACCATTTATTAAAATAAAACCGCCCGCAGTTACCTGCAGGCGGGAATTTCATAACGGCTTTAGGCCGGTTGGAAAAGAAAAAGAACTGAGTGCGGCTCTAGCGGCACCATCTTCAGCTTCGGGCACGACCCCAAATACTTCCATTATCGCATGAGCTCGGTTAGCAAGTATTTCGCCCCGACGCACATTACGTCTGGCAGCTTGAGCCGCTAAAGTAAGTAAATAATGTGCTGTTTCCAGAGCACGTCGCTCGTCCCACGCGTGACCAGGCACCACCGGATGCATTTGATGCCGGATGCCCGGATCTCTTTTGACAATCGCTATTTGGCACAAATCGGCAACAAAGCGTATATCCTCTTTGGTAAGGTTTTTCCTCACTACATCCTCCTATGCTTTCTTGTCGATGCGCGAGCCGGGTTTAAATCCGCTGGCGAGAGTCCTGGCTTTGGGCTTTTTCAACTTCACGCCATGGTACACCCACTTGGCGCGTTCAAGAGCAGCCATAAAGTCACCGACATCCTGCACAATCAGCCGGCTCACTTCGGGCTGGTCGTAGTCGGACCAATACACAATCATATTCTTGTTTTGGGCTGGATAATAGGCCACCCCGATAACCTTGCACACGTGTCCTGCCGGATTAGCGTATACGCCCGACTTTACCGCAGTGTCGTCTGTCATTTGTCTCTCCTTTGCCGCATTACGTTCCGCAGAGACTATACGCCTTTTGGCCTTTTATTCAAGCCTAGTCCTTGAGCACAATAAGATGCAGATGGAAATGTGCAGGTATCGACTTAACTTTGTGGGTAGCTTCGATAATAAACTGATAGTTGGGATGGACGTAGTCGTTTTTAATGTTAGCCAGCTCATGCCACTCCTCTTGGCTAATCTCCTTTTCGGTTATATGCCGCGATGGTACCAGCATGTCATGAATCCCGGCAATTTTGTCGTAGGGAAAACGGTTTTTAACAATGCGCCAATGGGTAAAAGCGTGCACCGTAGGCGCATTGCACAAAGGGCAGCCGTTTTTAAATGCATCCTCTAACTGATAAGCATCGTAAGCCGCCTTTGTTTCGTCTAAGCGTAGTGTGGCCATGTTTATATCTTACTAAATCTTTCAACCTTCTTCCCCTCCCACTCCACCACCTCGCGCCACTCGGCCAAAGGGCGGGTAAAAAATTCGGTCGCGGCATTTTCGTACATAGGTTCATACAAAACCATCCAAGTATCGTCGGCACTGTTAAGGGCCAACCCTGTCACTCTGTATTTGTCTCCCTTATAGTGCCGAAAAACCTCCCCCTTCAAAGGAGCCCCCTCAGGCTTTTGCGGTATTGGAGAGTTTTTGCTCATGTTATCGCTCAATATAACTTACAATTGCCTGCCTTGCCCACCAGCCAAAATATTCTGAAAAGGTATAGTCTGTATTTTCAGTAATATGACCATACTTCATATAGTGATAAAAAGCTTTATCAAATGCCGTCATACCAATCGAAGCAAGTTCTTTTTCTCGGCTTTTATCCAATTTCAATGCCTCAATTACCCCTTGAGCCTGATACAAAGCCGTTACCATCACTACTTTTCGTAACTCTTCACGGGCGGCAGGCTCCATCGCAGCTCTCTTTTCCAACTCCTTATCATTTTTAGGAGATCCATCAGACAGCGGCGATACAGGATCTCCTTTGCTCATAGGTGCAATGTATCACGGACCATGCGGGCATCTTTAAAAAGATAGCTATTTATTCCTAACGACTGCGCAGAAGCGACATGTCCAGCGCTGTCATCAAAATAAAAGACTTCTGCAGGCTGTAGGTTATTTTCCTCAAGTATTAATTTGTAAGCAGCAAGATCAGGCTTTAAAAAGCCCGTGTCGCCGGAGTAATATAGTTTGTCGAACAGTTGTAATACCTCAGGATACTCGGTAGAGTGCTGTGCCGCTAAAGCAGTATCTGCATTAGAAAGTACAAAAACCGGCCAGCCATTCTTTTTGATCTCTTCGATTACTGAAACAAGTTCGGAATTAATAGAGTCGTTAATAACCAAAACCCCATAAAAATCAAAAATAACCGCTTTTTTCATGTCGCGTAAGTATACAAAAGAAAGTGGCCCGGCGCGATTACGCGACGGGCCGCTTCTTCTTTTTCTTGATTGAACGGTTTCTAAACCCAAACTTATGCTTGCGGTAAGCCACAAAGAGCTTCTTACTCACCTCTGTAGGACGACGCCGCTTGTCGGGGCGTGCCTCCATAATTGGCCTTATGCGGAGCAACTCCTGCATGAGGCGTTTAGTGTGATGATCCTGTACCGCTTCGTCGAGCTCGGCCAATGTTTGATTGGCCTCTATCACGTCGACACGCGGGCTGCTCACGGGTCGCAGTTGCTGGTCGGTAATGCGGCCAAGATTAAGCCCGCGCCGCCAGGAATTGACGTTACTGTAGAGTCTAGCCATGTAACACCTCTCGTGTAAGTTCCTCTGCAGCTACCCTACCACAAAGCAAATGAAAAATCCCAAATCAATCTTTTTCTCAACATTTTTCATATATTCTGTATTTTCGGTATCTGGCTTTCTTTACTTTCTATATTTAAATCGAACATCCTTTCATAGAATTTTGCCTCAATGCCCAGCGCTTTGGCCACTTCGACATTCTTTTTATCATCATCACGATACGCTATTTCTCCGGCCGGTATATCAAGGCGGTGTAGTATCTGCTCAAAAAACTTCGGCTCTGATTTGCCTGCTCCCAGCTCGTAGGAAAAGAATAGCCCGTCAAACTGATTGTTAAGGTCAAGCCGCCTGCGCAAATATTCGGCGCGATATTTTTCTTGATCGGTTGCCAAATAGCATTTAACCCCTTTGCTGCGATACGTTGCAATTACCTTCATCACCTCTTTGTCGACCTCGACATCAGTAGTAAACCAATATTCCAAAAAGGCATCCGTACCCTTGTCCCAGCCCCATTTTGGCAAAAGTTCTTTCAATTCCTCTTTTAGATCCGCCTTGCCATCTTGGCACTCCCTATACTTATTTTTAAAAAAGTCAGTCACTTCGTCGAGCGGTGCCCCATAGTCACGTGCAAACCGCACGCTAAAATATTCCTTTTGCTTCTTCAAAACCACCCCATCTGCATCAAAAAGTATTGCTTTAGGCATGGGCCAAGTATACAAAAGAAAGTGGCCCGACGCGATTGCTCGCGTCGGGCCTTTAATATAGCGGTAGGAAGTCACTCTTCCCTTTCCCTAGGACAGAGCCGCTAGTGTCCAATTGAGGAGGTTAGGACTCCTCATCTTCTGCCATCTCTCGACCGTGGGTCGAAGTTTGGTCTGGACGCTCGCCGGCACCGAAAGCGTGGAGCCTTTCATGTGGACGTACAAGCCGGACGAACTAGATGCCGATGTGGATACAGCAGTAAATCGCACATTGCGGGGGAACTTAGGGGGCTCGTTTACAACCTGTCCTTATCCCGCCAGTGGCTCTTCATATGGACCTGAGAGCTCGGCCCGCGAAACGAGATATTTCACTAGATATTCGGTTTCTTACTCAATGTACTTTCAACCTCCATGTTTGTGGAAGTAAAATTAGTATACCAAACTCTAATTAAAAGTTACCTGACATCATTTTTACTACCACACCATGGTTCTAGGCTTGGCTCAAGCCGTGCAGGATGTGCTACTCTCTTAATGGGCAGGGAGATTAATTGTGGGCACTAGAGCCCATCGGTTAAGCCTTTGAGAGGCTGATAGACCGACAACAGTACGAGCGCCTGGGGATGATGATAAAACGTGGTGACAGAGGTTCGAAAAATCCTAGCTTCGGGCAGGTGAATCTGATCCACCCCCTCACAAAAAACTCCGGCAAATGCCGGAGTTTTTTTGTTTTTAGTTTAGACTGTTTCGAGTTTCCTTTTAGTTGAATGAAAGTGTTCAATAACTTCTTTTTGTTCCGCACTCGCCTTCCTAGCTACTTCCATAAAGACTTTCTTTTTCTCACCCGAAGAAGCCTCTCGAATAAAGCGTGAAAACTCACTCGAAGAATCCTTTTTCGAACCACCTTCAAAACCTAGGAAATTTAGGATTTTTCTTGTCATATATTTATTCGACTATTAAGATTTTTAATTGATCTATATTATACTGCTCAGATATATAATTGTCAATGACATCTATATTTTCTCTATAACTGAAGTCCGAGCCATCAATATTCTTTACAACTAGATCTACTTTGATTTTAGCACCGAATTCCTTCTTTAAACAATTAACATTTTCTCTGGCTTGAAAATATTGGTTTATGAAAGATTCACAGGGAACATGTCTACCGTCTTTGACTTCTCTAGCTTTAACAAATTGCCACGCCTGGATAGGATCTTGGTAAACATAGATGATCTGGACAAATCTGCCTTTAGCAATTGAACGATTTATATTTTCTCTAGCTCTTACTAAATTAGATAAAGTACCGTCAAATACAAAACTTTGCTTGTTTGACAAAGCAATGTCATGCATCTTGTCTGCAATTATAGATGTACTTCCCTGAAACAAATGTGAGTTTTTACCATTGTAGCCTGGTAGTCTTGATCTAATTTCATCGGTATCAATCCTTAGAATAGGACCCGCGCTTGAAGCGAATTTTTTTATAAGATTTTGTGAAGCTTCTGTTTTTCCTGCGCCTGGGGAACCGGCCATAAATACTGATACCGGAATCTGGTCAGCTGGAAACTTACTTAAATCTGTAAGCTCCTTTGCAATCGTCTTCTTGTTTGTCTTGGCAAACGCAATGGCTTCTTTTTCAATTTGTAATTCTTCCTCGGTCATGCGTTACAAGCAAACGAAGCTTGCTATTGCGTCACCTTCTCTTAGTTTCATGACGCGGACGCCTTGGGTTCCTCTGCTGAGGGATGGGATTTCGGTTAGGGCGGTGCGGATGACTTGGCCTTTTTGGGAGACTACTACTATTTCATCGGGGCCCTCACCTTCGGTCTTGGATACTATTTGAGCGGCGATCAACGGGCCGGTTTTGGGAGTTACTTTAACTGTTTTTATGCCACTGCCGCCGCGGTTTTGTACTTTGTACTCTGATGTTGGCGTTGTCTTGCCATAGCCGTTGCGCGAGACTACCAATACCTCGAGCCCCTTGGCACCCTTGGGTACTACATCTGCACCCACTATTGAGTCGCCACTGCCGAGCTTCATACCGCGCACGCCGCCTGCGGTGCGGCCCATGGCGCGGATGTCACTTTCTTTAAAGCGGATAGACTGACCCTTTGCGGTCGAGAGGAATATTTCATCGCCCTTCCCTGCAAGCAAAGCGGCAATAAGCTCATCACCCTTTTGGAGTTTGATTGCAATAAGCCCCGAGCGGCGCACGTCGTGGAAGGCCGTCGCATCTACCTTTTTGGCAACGCCCTGCTTGGTGATCATGTAGAGGAACTTCTCGCCCTCTTTTTGGTTTTTGCGCATCGGCAAGATCGACGACACCTTTTCGGTATCATTTATGGAGAGGAAGTTAACCAGGGCTTTGCCCTTGGTCGAGCGCTTGCCTTCGGGCAGCTCATACATCTTTATTTGGTACGCTTTGCCGAGATCGCTAAAAAAGAGGAGGTCGCTATGCGTCGAGGTAGTAAGGAAGCGCGTTACCACATCCTCTTCTTTGGTATTTAAATCAACCACGCCAACGCCACCGCGCTTTTGCTTTTTGTACTCGTCGGGGTTGGTGCGCTTTACGTAGCCGTCGGCGGTCATCACCAGCACCTGCTCGTCGTCGGGCACCAGGTCCTCGATATTGATGATGCCGGCAGCGCCTTTCACTATCTTGGTAGCGCGCTCGTCGCCGTGCTTTTTGGCGATGGTGAGTATTTCTTCTTTAATAACGCCAAGCATCTTTTTATCAGAAGCAAGGAGGCTGGTGAGCTCGGCAATAAGGTCCTGCACTTCTTTAAGCTCGTCTTCGATTTTCTTGCGCTCAAGGTTGGCCAACTTTTGCAGGCGCATTTCGAGGATTGCGGTTGACTGCAGGTCGCTAAACTTAAACTTCTTCATCAAGTTAAGATGCGCTTCTGCCACGTCTTTCGATGCCCGGATAGCCTTGATGATCTCGTCAATAATATCGAGCGCTTTTTTGAGGCCCAGCAAAATATGCTCGCGCTCTTGCGCTTTGGTGAGGTCAAACTGCGTGCGGCGCTTAACCACCTCTTTGCGGTGCTTGATAAACTCCTGCAAGATGCCCTTGAGGCTAAGCGTTTGAGGCACGCCGTCGACAAGCACCACCATGTTGAAGTGGAAGGTGTCCTCGAGCGCCGTGTGCTTGTACAAATAGTTAAGGACCTTTTGCGGATGCGCGCCCTGCTTGAGGTCTACCACGACGCGGATGTCCTTGGTCGATTCATCGCGCAGGCCGCGCACGCCCTCGAGCTTTTTATCGCGCACCAGGTCGGCGATGCGCTCAATAATACTTGTGGATTTGTTGACGCGATACGGTATCGAAGTAATGATGATCTGGTAGTCGCCTTTTTTACCCTCGACGATTTCGGCATTGCCGCGCGTTACCACGCCGCCCTTGCCTGTGCTGTACGCCTGCAGCAAGTCTTTTTTATTAAAAGTGATAGCGCCCGTCGGAAAGTCGGGGCCGGTCACAAACTCCATCAGGTCCTCGGT
>CAIJVL010000056.1 GCA_903824155.1 Candidatus Adlerbacteria bacterium | reverse complement strand
GGTACCGACGAGTTTGCGCAGCTCGTCAAGGATCTTGTCCTTGTCGCCGTCGGTAACGCGTGGGTAGTGCTCGGCCTTAAGTTGTGATGCAGGGAGGAAGCCCGACAGGCCCTGCCAGTCGAGTATAAGGCCGCCCTTGTTGGCCTCTTTGACGGTAAGCTCAAAAGGAGACTTCATCTTTACGGCCTCTTCAGCCTCGGCCCAGACAATTGCCTGACGAGCCTCTTTAAGCGAAAGCTCGATGTAGCCGTCTTTGGTGTCGGTTGCAATGACCTTGGCGGCAACAATGTCGCCGATGTTGGTGCGCTTGATAACCTCGCGCGCATTCATGTACTCGCGGCCGTAAATGACGCCGGTACCAAACGGAGGCAGGTCGATGTAGAGGCGCGCGCGGTCGAGTGCCAAAACGGGGCCTTCAACAATATCGCCCGGCTGCGGAGGGGTAGGGGCCTTCTCGGCCAAGCCGCCCATGAGCGTCAAAACGCCCTCTTTAAGTTCTGTAGTTTCCATATATTGATTTGTACGATAGGGGTTCGATTCAAGGTTCGACCTTGAAGAGCGAGGTTACTCCTATGCGCGGTTCTAATAAAGGTGTTGGCCCTTATTGCTAGGCACTATATATCAAACTTTCGCCAATGTAAAGATAAATAAATGCCCCCACCGTAACAGGTGGGGGCGGGGTTGCATTGGCCGGAAACGATATCAGGCCTGTTGGAATGCGGCGCCGAAAAGGCTTCGCATTGTGTTGTCGGTAGAGCCGTGGACACGAGGTGTGTCATGCGAGCTGCCGCGGTTCTCGTCTTTAACGGCGTCTTTGCGGACACCTTCGGCGAGACCTTTGCCTGGCTTGCGTTTGGCCAGCTTCTTGCGTTGCTCTGCGACCTGTGCGGCAGCCTGTTGGGCGTCATTGCGGGACATTTTTGTCTCCTCTGGTTAGAAAGAACGGGATATCTTCATTATACGCACAGGTTACCGTTTTAGGTGCTGTGGATAAGGGTTTTTCAAGGGTGTTGACGAAGCTTAGCCGTAATTCTTACGATAAAGAAAGAAAAAGGCCTCAACCGAAGTTGAGGCCCAAGACCAATTAAATGGTCAATGTGCTGTTGCCGATCGAAATCAGCGTTTGTTGCGCAAGCCGGCGTCCTGGTTGGCGCCGCCGCCACTGGGCCGATGACCGCCGCGGCTGCTGGGATCCATGGTGTCACCTTGCTGGGGCGCAGGCTTCTGGCCGGTGTCCTGCTTCTGCTGGCCTGGATTCTGATTGCGCTGGCCGGGACGCTGGTTCACGTTGCGGTCTTGATCGCGATTCGACATTCCGTAAGCTCCTTGACTTATTGTCACAAAGGACGTTGCTACCGTGCTCTACTCCTGCTTGGCAAAGAAAAAACGCCTTGTAAGGCGTGCATCTTCCAAACCGAAGCGCACTAAAACAAGGTAGCACAATGCTTTTTGCCTGTCAACTAATGGCAAGGTCGGACCTTGCCATTGGGAGAGGAAAAGAAAAACCCCGCCATTTTCGGTCGGGGCTTTATTGAGGCTACTGCCTTAGAAGCCAATCATGTGGCCGTACAGTATGCCGGTAGGAACAGGCTTTGATTTTTGGTCTTTGCACCCCTGCAGCTGGATCATCTTTTGCGGAGTAATCGCTTGATCCGGCTGGGGCGTTTGAACAGGCATAGGCTTCATTACGTATCCTCTACACTATTGAACAGGTACTCCACCATTTTACACCATAAAAATACATTGGTCAATCGCCCTTAAATATGCTAAAATAGGGGCATGGTAATCAGCTACTTGGGCGGCGAGTGCATCAAGGTATCCCAAGGCGACCTCACGCTTGCGTTCAACCCCCCCTCTAAAGATTCGTCCCTTAAAACGTCAAAGTTTGGCGCCGACATCGCGCTTGTCTCGCTCGATAATGAAGACTTCAACGGCACCGAAAACGCCGCTTTTGGCGAGCGCGAGCCGTTCGTCATCACCGGCCCCGGCGAGTACGAGGTTAAAGGCGTTGCGGTGCGCGGCTTTGGCTCAGAGTCTAACTATGGCGGCAAGGGTATCAATACTATATATAGCGTGGCGCTCGAGGGTATGAACCTCTGCTTTTTAGGGGCGCTCGATACCGTAATGCTTCCGCCGGCAGCCAAGCAAGAATTGGATAATATCGATATACTCTTTGTGCCGATAGGCGGCGACGGCGTTTTAACATACGACGATGCGTACAAGCTGGCCGTACAGCTTGAGCCTAAGGCCGTGATCCCCATGCACTATGGAGACCTCGGCGGCAAAGATGCTTTGAAAGCTTTTCTTAAAGAGGCGGCCAAAGAGGTAAAAGCAGTGGACAAGCTGACCGTTAAAAAGAAAGATCTCGAGGGCAAAGACGGTGAGATAATTGTCCTTGCTGCCTAGGCAGCAAGAATATTAAAAGACAGCGTTATATGATCAAAAGCTATCTCGAACAAATAAATAGCAAATCGACCCACGAGCGACGCCAGCACGCGATGCAGTTGGCGACGGGCCTTACCGCATTTGCAATGGTAGTGTGGGTAACGACGCTCGGCGTGCGCTACGCCTTAACGCCGGCGCAAGTGGCACAAAGCAACGGCGATACCGCTTCACAGTTGGCGAGCGTGGTAGCAAGTCAGCAGGGCAATGCGACGCTCATCGTGGCGACCACGACCGATTCGGGCGCTACCAACAGCGCGGGCGCATTTCAATATTAATTCCAATCACTCACAATCATGGCAGGCAAAGATAAAAATCCCAAAGACTCTCCGCCCGTAAAGGAAGGGCACATCAACGTGGTGGGCCGCAACATCTCGACCGAGATGCGCGAGAGCTTTATCGACTACGCCATGTCGGTCATTACCGACCGCGCCTTGCCCGACGTGCGCGACGGCCTCAAGCCCGTGCATCGTCGCATACTCTTTGCCATGCATCGTATGGGCCTTACCTCGTCGGCTCGCTTCCGCAAATCGGCAACCGTGGTGGGCGAAGTGCTTGGTAAATACCACCCGCACGGCGACGTTTCGGTATACGACGCAATGGTAAAGATGGCGCAAGACTTTAGCATGCGCTACCCATTAATAATGGGGCAGGGCAACTTTGGCTCTATCGACGGCGACTCTGCCGCAGCCATGCGTTACACCGAGGCTAAAATGTCGCGCCTCTCGGCCGAGCTTTTGGGCGACCTCGACAAAGACACGGTTAGCTGGCGCCCCAACTACGACGGTACGCATAAGGAACCAGAAGTATTGCCGGCCGCCGTGCCCAATATTTTACTTAACGGCACATTGGGCATCGCCGTTGGTATGGCAACCTCTATCCCGCCGCACAACCTGCAGGAGGTATCCAACGCGCTTTCCCATTTGATAGAAAATCCGGCTGCTACTACCGAGGACCTGATGGAGTTTGTGACCGGCCCCGACTTTCCGACGGGCGCTATCACTTTTAATAAAAAAGACTTGCTGCAGGCGTACAGCACAGGCAAGGGCGGCGTGGTAACGCGCGGCAATGCCGAAATCGTCGAGGGT
>CAIJVL010000055.1 GCA_903824155.1 Candidatus Adlerbacteria bacterium | reverse complement strand
TTATTTTCGTGGTTGTCATCATGGCACTCTTGCCCATGGGCATGTATGACGGAGTAACCTTTTCTATAACAATCCTCGTAGCTCTTCTGGTGTGCCTTATTCCAACGACGATAGGCGGTCTACTTTCTGCAATCGGCATTGCGGGCATCGACCGGCTGGTGCAGAAAAATGTTATTGCGATGAGCGGCCGGGCGGTAGAGGCGGCAGGCGATGTTGATGTTCTTCTTCTGGACAAGACAGGTACCATTACGCTCGGCAATCGCCAGGCATCAGAATTTATTCCCGCTCCCGGCGTTGATCTGGTGGAGTTTGCAGACGCGGCACAACTTGCTTCTCTTGCCGATGAAACGCCGGAGGGGCGAAGTATTGTGGTCCTGGCAAAACATTACGGCATCAGGGAGCGCCAACTGCATGAAATGCCGGATGCCACATTCATTCCATTCAGCGCTCAGACACGAATGAGCGGTTTGGATCTTAAGAACGAGCAATACAGAAAAGGTGCTGCAGAATCAATCCGCAAGTGGTCCAAGGGCGTCTTCCCGAAGGAGGTTGAACAGGCCGTTGATCAGGTGTCGCGGGCCGGCGGTACGCCTCTGGTTGTAGCCGATCAAGACGATATTCTTGGAGTCATATACCTTAAAGACATTGTTAAAGGTGGCCTTGTTGAGCGTTTTAATCTCTTCCGCGAAATGGGCATCAAAACCATTATGATTACGGGGGACAACCCGCTCACTGCCGCTGCCATTGCGAAAGAAGCAGGAGTTGATGATTTTCTCGCGGAGGCAAAACCCGAAGACAAACTAGCTCTCATTAGAAAGGAGCAGGCCGGGGGAAGATTGGTAGCGATGACTGGTGACGGCACAAATGATGCACCTGCACTTGCGCAGGCTGATGTAGGCGTGGCCATGAATACAGGCACGCAAGCAGCAAAAGAGGCGGGCAACATGGTTGATCTTGATTCAAATCCCACGAAGCTTATCGAAATTGTCGAAGTCGGAAAGCAATTACTCATGACGCGTGGCGCTCTCACTACCTTCTCCATTGCGAATGACGTAGCAAAGTACTTTGCCATTATTCCCGCTATGCTTGTAGCTACATTTCCTGCGATTGCGCCGCTCAATGTTATGCGGCTCCATAGCCCCTATAGTGCCGTTCTCAGCGCCGTCATCTTTAACGCGGTCATTATCATCCTCCTGATTCCGCTTGCGCTCCGTGGAGTAAAGTTCCGCGCACTTCCTGCTGCGGCAGTTCTGCGCCGCAACCTTCTTGTCTACGGCCTCGGCGGCATCATTGTGCCCTTCATCGGCATCAAACTTATTGATCTACTGATCGTGTCTCTCCACTTAATTTAATCCTATGAAAAACATTCTTCGCGACATACGAGTATCAATTATCGCAACGATTGTATTTGCAATCGTCCTCTGCGTGATATATCCCCTCGTGGTCTGGGGGATAGGGCAATTGTTGTTTCCGTTTCAGGCAAACGGCAGCCTTCTTACGAATAAGAGCGGCGATATAATAGGCTCGCGATTGATTGGCCAGGAATTTACTGCGCCGCAATATTTCCATCCACGACCGTCGGCTGCCGGTGCAGGATATGATTCGAGCACTTCAGGGGGAACAAATCTCGGCCCAACCTCGCAAAAACTTGCTGATGCTATAAAACAGAACATTGTCGCGTATCGAACAGAAAATAATCTGAGCGCGAGTAGCACGGTGCCCGCAGATGCTGTGACTGCCTCCGCAAGCGGCCTTGATCCTGACATTAGTCTTGAGAACGCACAGCTACAGGCGCCACGGGTAGCAAGTGCAAGAAAGCTCAACCTTTCTGTAGTCCAGGGCCTCATACAGCAGAATATCGATCCGCGCGGACTTGGATTTTTGGGGGAGCCAGGGGTCAATGTGCTCACGCTCAATATTGCACTGGATAGTCTAAAGGCTGCACAATAGGGTCATGGCAGGCGCAAAAATAAGCAACCACTCTCCTGAGGACTTTCTTGAGCAAATAAAGAAGGAAGAGCGCGGGAAGCTCAAGGTGTATCTTGGCTCGGCTGCGGGTGTCGGCAAGACATTCCGCATGCTAGCGGAGGGAAAGAACCTCCAAAAAAACGGCGTCGATGTCATCATCGGATATATGGAGCCGCACGAGCGTCCTGAAACGATTGCACAAGCGGAAGGGCTTGAAGTAGTGCCACCGCATAACGTGAAGCACAACAACCTCTCCTTAAAAGAAATGGATGTGGATGCTATATTGAAGAGGCAACCGAAAGTTGCCCTCGTTGATGAACTTGCGCATAGCAATGCACCGGGTAGCCGTCACCGCAAGCGATATGAAGATGTACAAGAATTGCTCGACGCAGGAATAAGCGTTATTACAACGCTCAATGTGCAGCATCTAGAGTCTCTCTATAACATCATTGAGGATGCGACTGGCGTTCGCGTGGCGGAGCGCATACCGGACTCTGTTGTTGCCAAAGCCGATTTTATTGTTGATGTGGATCTAGAGGCGGAGGAGTTGATTGAACGGTTGAAAGCTGGGAAGATCTATCGACTTGATCGCATCGACACTGCGCTCAACAATTTCTTTACCGTTAAAAATCTAACGCGCTTGCGTGAGATAACTCTTAGTGAGACCGCAAAAATGCTCGACCTGCGGCAACGCGAAGTACTGCCGAGCAAATCTAAACCCAGCTCCCACTTGGACGTGATGTATGTCTTAACGGGGGAGGAAGAAAATCCCGGTACTATGCTCCGCAAAACCAAGCGCCTTGCCGACCAGTTGAATGCCGTGTGGTATGTCGTACACATAGCTACCTTGGATGAAGAGACAAGAGTCATGAGCCCTAAACGCCAGACGCTTGCAAAAGCACTAGATCTTGCAAAACATATGGGGGCTCACGTGATAACAATCAAAGCCGAAGATATTGCGCTCGCCGTCACTCAATTTGCACGGGCGAACGGCATCACTCATATCGTGGTGGATCGCCCTGAACCGCGTACCTGGAAAAATCTCTTTAAGAAAACATACTTCGATATCTTAGCAAAAAATCTACCAGAGGTTGATATTGTAGTAGGATAAATTCTGTTATGAAAAATAATATTGCGAGAGCATTGATTGAAGTGAGTTTCATAATCTTCCTTTTTTATTCCAATCTCCTGATGGGAGAATTTGAACATTCCGGTATGGGAGAGAAAAGGGGTCTCCTCTGGGCGGTTCACGACATTTTTACATTTGAGAATTTTATACTCGCTCTCGGCGCTGCGCTCGTAGGGTATCTCGTTTTCGAATTTCTCCGGAGTAAGTACTAGTGTCCTATTTGTTTCATTGTTTTGGCTAAGAATTTGCCGGAAGTTGATATAGTGGTTGGTTGATTTGATTTTTGGGGCAAAAAAGGCGATAGTCATAGGATGGCTTTAAGTATAGGCATAGTTGGGTTGCCCAACGTGGGGAAGTCCACCCTTTTCCAGGCGCTTACCAAAAAAAGCGTTCTAATTGCTAACTACCCATTTGCAACCATCGACCCATCGGTCGGCGTCGTAGCCGTGCCCGACGAGCGCCGCGAGCAGCTGGCAAAGTTCAGTCATTCTGAAAAGGATGTGCCGGCGGCGATAGAGTTTGTCGACATTGCCGGCTTGGTCAAAGGCGCAAGCGAGGGCGAGGGGCTCGGCAACCAATTTCTCTCGCACATACGCGAAGTAGATGCTATTGCGCACGTAGTACGGCTTTTTGATAACCCAAACATTACGCACGTCGACGCGACCGTTGAACCTCTTAAGGATGTCGAGACTATTAACTTGGAGCTGATATTGGCCGACCAAGAAACGGTTGATAAAAGGCTCGGGGGATTAGAGAGGGACGTACGTGCCGGTAAAAAGGAAGCTATCGCCGAGCAGGCGGCTTTGCAAAAGGCTAACCAGGTTTTAAGCGAAGGTAAATTGGCTCGCTCGGCTACGTACACCAACGACGAGTTGTTTGCGATCAAGGGCATGCATCTTTTGACCATGAAGCCGATGCTCTATGTATTGAACAAGGAAGCGGACGGCCACAACATAGACGAGCTTAACGACGGCCGATACGAAAGGCTCCTAGAGTTTTTTGAAAGGGAAGGCGCGCAATACTGCGTGGTAGACGCCAATGTCGAAAACGAGCTGCGCGATTTGGCCGGCGAAGATAAAGTGGGCTTCCGACAAGAGTACGGCGTATTTGATGACGGCATCAACGGGCTTATCCGCTCTGGCTACAAACTGCTCGGCCTGATGAGCTTTTTCACTACAGGTGAGGACGAGACTCGCGCATGGACCATACCTGTTGGCTCGACCGCGCCTGAGGCGGGCGCGGCCATACACACCGACTTTTTTAATAAATTTATCCGCGCCGAAGTTATACATTGGAAAAAATTAATCGAGGCCGGCTCTCGAGCCAAAGCACGCGAGTTAGGCCTTATCCGCACCGAAGGGAAGGAGTATATAGTGCAAGACGGCGACGTGATGGAGTTTCTACATAGCTAGCTATATACCTATTTCAGATGTAAACAAAAGCCCGCCTTTATGGGGCGGGTTTTGCGGTATTTCTGTTTGAAGTCTCTTACACCAAGAATCTTTTTATTTTCGACCAATGAAGATTGGTCATCAATAGTCCAAAGAGTGCCAGTACCGCCAGGCCGCTCATGAGATTGCTCTGCGGGCAAAGTGGATGACTCGGACATGCGTGAGCGTGTAGTAGTACTCGCCTGCAAGAATTCCCAGTCCGCCTACAATGATCAACCAGGCAAGGCCCGTTCTCAACCTTTCCATCTTTTGTTTCCTCCTCTAATATGTGCGATTAATTCGCACTTGTGCTCCTGCCGCAATAGTACACCCGACCATATAAAAGAAAAGTCCCCGCACTGCGCGGGGACTATCCAAATTCTACGAAACTTTTGTCCTATACTTTTTGGGACAGAACTTGCTTTCTTTTGCGACTTTCCGCACTTCTTCATCCGGGTGGTTCGTGTATGCTTCCCAGCCGGCGTTGGTGACGTGCACCGCAGGCTCACCCTCCTTTCTGCTTTCTTCAAGAGATCTAAGCATCTGCAGTGCGTGGTCTTTACGTACTTGGCGCATAGTATATTTCCCCGAGTTTGGTTAGCTTCCGTCGGCATAGTACAACAACTATTGCGCTCGCGCCAGTGTGGTATCCTTTGTGTATATGGAAAAGCCAAAAACAACGCCGAAGGACTTCTTTTTGTGGGCGGGGGCTATGGTCGCTTTGTATGTCGGTGTATACAATTACATCGCGTTAGTGTGGGACTATATTAATTATGCCATCCCTAACCCGCTGCAGCCATATTACGGCGACCCGTATCAAAACGGCATCAGCTGGGAAATGGCAACGCTTATAGTGCTTGCGCCGGTATTTCTCCTGCTTATGTGGCTTATACGCCGCGATATTTTGCGCGACGCAACGCGGCGCGAAGTGTGGATACGCCGCTGGGCAATATTTCTCACGCTCTTTATTGCCGGCGCAACTATGGTGGGCGACCTTATTTACGTGCTGTACGCCTTTCTTAACGGCACCGACCTTACGGCAGCCTTTTTACTTAAAGCGCTCGTAGTGCTTTTAGTTGCCGCGGTTGGCTTTATGCACTTTTTAGCCGACCTTTGGGGTTTTTGGGAAAAGTATCCGTCGCGCAACCGCATGGTCGCCATTGCAACACTCATATTAGTGTTAGTAACCATTGTCGCAGGCTTCTTTATTGTAGGTACGCCGCAACACGCGCGGCTGATCCGTTTTGACCAGCAAAAGGTAAGTGACTTGCAGCAGATACAATCGCAAATAATCAGCTACTACCAGGCAAAGCAAACACTGCCGGTTACTCTGATGGACCTTACTAATTCACTATCGTATAGCACTATCCCGCTTGATCCGCAGACCGGCACCGACTACGATTATCACATTACAACGCCGCCGTATCATTTTGAACTTTGCGCAAACTTCAATGCAGCCGGCAGCGGCACTCAATATGCGTATCAAACTGCGCCGGCTGTACCAACTACCGTGCACACTGCAGGTGGCCAAGATAACTGGGAGCACGGGGCAGGCAACTACTGTTTTGAGCGCACCATAGACCCGCAGCTGTACCCGCCGATCACTAATGCTCCGGTAAAGGCCGTGCAATAAACTACACAACAAGAGTTTAGTGTGGTACTGTATTTGAACGATGCAGAAGTACGACCACACCAAGATTGAAAAAAAGTGGCAAGAGAAGTGGGAGAGTACGAACGCCTTTGTAGCTAAGGATGGAGCAACCGATAAAAGCTATGTATTGATCGAATTTCCGTACCCATCGGGCGATGGCCTCCATGTAGGGCATATTCGTTCGTGGACCGCGATGGACGTGGTCGCGCGCAAGCGCCGCGCCGAGGGTAAAAACGTTTTGTACCCCATTGGCTGGGACGCTTTTGGCCTGCCCGCCGAAAATTACGCCATTAAGACCGGCATTCATCCTAAAATAAATACCAAGCAAAACACCGACAACTTTAGGCGGCAAATAAAATCCATCGGCATTTCATTTGACTGGTCGCGCGAGATAAACACAACCGACCCCGCGTACTACAAATGGACTCAGTGGATATTTTTGCAGCTGTTTAAAAAAGGCCTGGCATACAAAACAAAGACGCTCATTAATTGGTGCCCCAAGGACAAAGTAACCTTGGCTAATGAGGAGGTGGTAGACGGCGCGTGCGAGCGCTGCGGGACACCGGTTGAAAAAAGAGAGAAAGA
>CAIJVL010000054.1 GCA_903824155.1 Candidatus Adlerbacteria bacterium | reverse complement strand
GGCTGTCTACGCAAAGTATCATTGTGAGGATGCGGTTGGGATCGAAAGCCGGAGCAGCTTGGCTGCGAGGCGGGGTAGCGCAACTTTTCAGCAGAAAAGTATGCGTGACCGACCCTTCCGCGCCCACAAAAATCTGGTGCTAGAATTATCGCATGCAACTGCGGCGTCCGGCAGGCTTCACACTTATCGAGCTTTTGGTGGTCATCGCCATCATCGGCATTTTGGCTTCGATTGTGTTAACCTCGCTCGCCGGTGCGCGCGGTAAAGGACGCGATGCGAAGCGGCAGTCGGACATGCAGGAAATCGCAAAAGCACTTGAGTTATATTACAGCAATCATGGTGCATACCCGATCTGCTCTGCCCCAACCAACGATGTTCCTGGACATTATACAAGCATGGTATGTCTCGGCACCGCGCTAGTATCTGACGGGGATATTTCTTCTATGCCAGTCGATCCGCAATATCCCTCTAACTCTTACGCATATGACAACTGGTGTCCTGCTACCGGCAGTAGTAATCAGAGCTACCGCATGTGGTCACAAACAGAATACCCTCAAGATGCCCACCAAACGTGGCTTTGGTGGAGTTCATATTATTATGGCGAGACGACATGCGCCTATATGGTACGCGCTCTTCCCTAGTGATCCTTGGGAAAGTTAACGATGCGACTGGCCAATATAATTAGGATTACAATACATTTATGAGACGCGGCTTCACACTTATCGAGCTTTTGGTGGTCATCGCCATCATCGGCATTTTGGCTTCGATTGTGCTAACCTCGCTCGCCGGTGCGCGCGACAAGGCGCGCATTGCCAGCGGCATGGAGTTTGAACACTCACTGCAAAACGGAGCCAGTGCCGCAGACGGAGGTTTTTGGCGGTTTGATGAAGGGAGTGGCGGGACAGCGGGCGACTCATTAAACAGCAACACCGGCACGCTCAACGGCAGCCCCACGTTTGTAACCGATACTCCCTCGGGTACTGGCTACGCACTGCAATTTAACGGCAGCAGCCAAAACGTAACCATTTTGGGCAGCGGCAATATGGCCCATCTTACCGATGAAGGCCAGCCGGGGTTTACCGTGGCGGCTTGGTTCAAGCATGCAAGCGCAGCACCCGCGAACGACGAATATGTGGTCGCACGTATTGGCTTCCATACCGGTATATATGTAAAGCAGGGCAGTGGCATTTTGCAGGGCTTGCTGTGGCTTAACGGCGGCAGCAACAATCTCGTGCTGAATAGCAATATAAATATTGCTGACGGTAAATGGCATTATCTCGCAATGTCGGTTAACGATACGACTAAGATGGCTGCGCTGTATTTAGACGGCAAGGCCGTGGCAACCGGCAGTTTCAGCGGCTCTACGCTCATGTCGCTCAACACCCAGTACATTGTCGGTGGCACAAGCGCCGCAGGGACTTTTTGGGCCAACGGCATTATCGATGATGCGACCTTCTTTGGTCAGCCTATTAATAATTAATTGTTTGATATACTTTATGCATATGAAGGCAAATAAAATCAACCTATACCTTGCATGGCTTATCTTCGTGCTGTGGGCGCTCGGCCTAGTGGTGCTTCCCGCACTGTCTGGCTCTGCGCAAATG
>CAIJVL010000053.1 GCA_903824155.1 Candidatus Adlerbacteria bacterium | reverse complement strand
GCAATCTGGTTTTTGTTTCGGGTGAGTTCCCCGACAGTGCCGGTGATTTTTATATTGGGCGGAAATACTTTTCGGATTTGGCCCCCATCGCCAAGCGGCACTTGCTCAACTCCATTATAAATACGTACCACTTTGCGAGAAACGAATGGCATGCGTTTAGCAGTAGCTAAGTCGTAGTTGGATACGACAATGACTTTGGTGCTTAAAAGGGCAGTGATCCATGAAAGAAAGTAAATAATTGCGCGAGCGATAAAGTTCCTTTTCTCCAAAAACGGCCAGCCGTGCGCGGTAAAGATGATCATCTTAACGCCACTCAGGCGCGCGGCAAGAGCCCCCGTCCCGCCGGCCTTCGATGAGTTAAGATGCACGACGTCTGGCCGCTCTGCTTTAAAAATGTGCCGCAACTCTGCGAATGCGCGCCACTCTTGGAGTAACGAGATGTCGCGCATAAACGACTTAATAAAGATCGTGCGCACACCGGCCTCTTTTAATTTTGCCGCAAGCAAACCCGTTTGTGCGCCACTCTCGCCAGTGCCCCCAAGTGCTACCGCTACCTCAAACTCTTCTTTAGGAAGGTGAGTGGCCAAGTCAAAAACATAATGCTGCGCGCCGCCCCAGTTGGACTTCGTAATTACCAGTAGAACTTTCTTTTTAGCCATTGTGTTGTATTGTATATGTATTATATGACACCTGCACTCCGCCCCCGGACGCTAGGCCTATTTGTGGGGGATCTCCTGTTTTTTACCTTTTCGCTCTGGCTGTCGCTTTATTTGCGCACTTTTGAGGTTCCAAGCGGACAGCTTTTTTTGGCGCACCTCCTGCCATTCTCGCTTCTCTTTATCGTGTGGCTCGGCGTATTTTTTATCGCGGGCCTGTACGAGAGCCGTTCTATCATACTCGAGCGCCGCGCCATATCGGTAACGCTTTTGATGGCGCAGCTCGCCAATGTCGTTATTGCCGCTCTCTTCTTTTCGTTCATACCGATCTTTGGTATTGCACCCAAAACGCTTTTGGTGATTTACCTTATCGTATCGTTCGTACTTGTGTTGTTGTGGCGCGTTGCCCTCTTTCCGCAAATCGGCTTTAGGCGCAAAGAGCAGGCGCTGGTCGTGGGCGGCGGACCAGAAGTGAGCGAGTTGGTCGAAGCGCTGCGTGCTGCGCGCCACGCGCCTACCAGTATTGCTAACGTTTTAGATCCCCACTCTGCGACTTTGCAAACAGACATACGGCACGCGGTAGTAGAGTACCGGCCGCGTTTTATTATTGCCGACTTTACCGACCATCGGGTACTGACCGCCTTTCCCAACCTATACAACTATCTCTCGCAGGGTATACGTTTCTTTGACGCCCTTAGCCTGTACGAGGAGGTTTTTGGCAGGGTGCCGCTTTCGGTCATCGACCAAGAGTGGCTTGCGCGCAACGTCTCGCGCTACTCGCATACGCTATACGACACTTTCAAACGGGCAATGGATATTGTCGTCTCAATCCCAGCGGCTATTATTTCACTCGTTGCGTATCCATTTATCGCGCTGGCAATAAAACTTGAAGATGGCGGCGACGTACTTATTTCTTTGCCGCGCATAGGCGAGGGGGATCAGGTTTTTAACCTGTATAAGTTTAGAAGCATGTCGGGCAATGATCTTGGTGTCTATGGTCAAGACGGAGTTTCCAAACTGCATGTTACCCGCGTGGGCAAATTTTTGCGCATCACAAGGCTCGATGAAATACCGCAGCTTTGGAGCGTTATCAAAGGCGACCTGTCGCTGATTGGTCCGCGGCCGGAGACGCCGCCTTTGGTCGCGCAGTATGAACAGGAAATACCTTTTTATGGCGTGCGCCATCTTATCAAGCCGGGACTCTCTGGCTGGGCGCAGCTCTATGGGCAGCATGCACATCACGGCCTCGGGGTTGAAGAAACGCGCAACAAACTTTCTTACGATTTGTACTACATCAAGCATCGCTCGCTTACGCTCGACGCGGTCGTTATTTTAAAAACTATAAAGAAACTATTAACTCGCAGCGGTGTTTAATTTGATGTAGTTGCATCAAATTAAACCAATATACAAGCAAGAAGGGGTCTATTGCTTTTTGGTAAGTTTGTGGTATTTTACTTATCAGCTGAACCTAACAAAAGGATATACCCATGAGCAAAGTAGTGGTTACCGGCGGTGCCGGTTTTATCGGCCACCATCTGGTCAAAGCGCTCCATGAGCGCGGCGACAAAGTGATTGTCATCGACAACTTGGCAGGCGGCAGGTTTGACGGCCGCGTTGTCACGGGAGTCGAGATGAGCGCTTACGACATTGCAGATCCTGAAAATGAGCATTTGCTCTTGGATGATTTTGCAGGCGCCGACTACGTCGTCCACTTGGCAGCTTTGCCGCGAGTGCAGGCGTCGATCGAAGATCCGGTCGGCACCGCTCGCGTCAATGTGCTTGGCACGGTTGCCGTACTTAATGCGGCCCGCAAGGCTGGCGTTAAACGCGTCGTCTTTGCAAGCTCATCCTCTGTATATGGCGACTCTGACCAGTTGCCGCTGCACGAGGATATGCCCACCGAGCCGATGAGTCCGTATGCCCGGCATAAAGTGCAAGGCGAGGAATACTGTCGTGATTACGCAGTATTATTCAACGTTGAAACGGTGTGTCTTCGCTTCTTTAACGTCTATGGTCCTGGGGCCGACCCCAACGGTGCGTATGCACTGGTGGTGGCCAAGTTCCTTGAGCAAAAGCGCAATGGAGAGAAGATGACCATTACGGGCGACGGCGAGCAAACGCGCGACTTTACGCATGTGCGTGATGTCGTGCGGGCCATCCTTTTGGCTGCAGAAAGTCCCGAAGTCGGGATGGGCGAGGCTATCAATATCGGCGGTGGCCGGCAGATCTCGGTCAACACCGTTGCTGACCTTATCGGTGGCAAGACCGTCTACATCGAGTCGCGCCTCGAGCCGCACGACACGCTTGCTGATATACGGAAGGCTAAGCGTCTCCTTAACTGGGAGCCGCAGATATCTTTCGAAGAGGGTATTGAAGAGCTGAAGTCGCTCAACAGTGACTGACAACAACGCGCCCCGGGGTAAAACCAGGGGCGCTTTTCCTTTTTCCATTGTGTTAAGATGTTTCAATGATCGTAGATGGCAAAAAAATAGCTGAGGAGATAGTCGCTCAGCTGGTCGAGCATCGCAAAGAATTTCCGCCCAAGCTCTGCCTTGGCGTTTTGATGGGCGAGGAGGATGCCGCCTCTGCTTCTTTTGTAAAAATTAAAGAACGTGTAGCCGACAAGCTGCAGGTGGTTGTGGTGCGCGAGCTTCTCTCCAATGATTCAACCACCGAGTTTGCACTGCGTGCGCTTGAGCGACTTTCTAAAACCTGCGCGGGCGTCATCGTACAGATGCCATTGCCGCCACAGATAGATTTGGGCCAAATTTTAGATGCGCTCCCGCCCGAGCTGGATGTTGATGCAATCACCGATCAATATCAAGGACCGTCCTCGAAAAAATATGGAGGACGGTCCTTGCTACGCGCACCGGTCGCCGAAGCCGTTTCAGAAATATTGGTACGCACAGACGTTGCTGCTGCAGGAAAGCGCGCGATTGTCGTCGGTGCCGGCAAGCTGGTAGGTGCGCCGGTTGCCGACCTTTTACGCGAGCTCGGCGCGGACGTTTCAATAATCACCCGCAACGAAGGGTCACTTGTAGACCTCAAAGAGGCTGACATTGTGGTGCTGGGCGCCGGCGACCCCGGCTTTGTTAAGCCCGAAATGTTAAAAGAGGGCGTTGTGTTGATAGACGCCGGTACCAGCGAAGCCTCGGGTAGGTTAGCTGGCGATGCTGACCCCAAATGTGCCGAAGTAGCATCTGTATTTACCCCAGTGCCAGGCGGCATAGGCCCGATAGCGGTTGCGATGATCTTTAAAAATCTTTTTACGCTGTCTAAAGAATTTGCAAAAAAATAAAAAGCGGCGCGGTTACTAACCGCGCCGCGCTTTGCCTCCACTCAGGGGTCAGATTCGTCGTTTGACTTCGTCGGGCAGGGTGACAAGTAACCACCTAATCCATGAAATTGTCATGTTGCGCCGATTCCATTTATCGGCAAGAATGCCCGCGTATGCAAACAAAAAGCTTGCTGCGGACACTATAAAGAAGAAAAGGACCACTGCGCCGAAAGTACTAGCGTTGTCGGACTGAGGAAACAACTCTTCGAGCCCGATCGTGTAACTGCCGAAGAATCCGATAAGGAAGAAGATGAAGCAGAAGACACCAGCTTCATCTGAAACAGAGTTGATCTTAAGGCACCCGGGTAGGTTCATCGAAGCCTCCTCGCTTTTTGCTACTCTAGAATACATTCTACCTATATTTTATACATCAGTCAAGCCCTTTGAAATAAGCCTTATTTCTGTTATCCTCTAGCCCATGTTCGCATTACGATATACGGCGGTCCTTATACTCATTGCCGCAGGCGCTTTGGGCTTTTTTATATACAAAACTTCTACCCCAAGTTACCAGGCTAACCAGGGTCATTATGCTTTTAAGCTTGGCCTCGACCTTTCAGGCGGCACCGAGCTTATCTACGATGCCGACGTTACCAAAGTTCCCGCAGCCAATGTCTCTGATTCTTTGACCGCGCTCCAGTCGGTTATCGAGCGCCGCGTAAACGCCTTTGGCGTATCCGAGCCGGTTGTACAGCTCGAGCAGGGCGGTGCGCTTGGCAACGGCACCCATCGCCTTATTGTAGACTTGCCGGGCGTTACTGATGTTAACCAGGCAATCAAATCTATAGGCGAGACTCCTACACTCGAATTTAAATTGGTTAAGCCGGGCTTTGAGGCATCGACCACCAACGCCGACGGTACCGTCAACAACAACGCATTTGTAGACACTGGTCTTACGGGCGAGTATCTCTCATCGGCAAGTTTGCAGTTTGGCAACGGCACGGGCGTTGCTGCAACTGCGCCGGTTGTGCAGGTTAACTTTAACCAGCAGGGCGCAAAGATGTTTGCAGACATTACCGATGCTAATGTTGGCCACGCGCTCGGCATTTTCCTCGACGGCCAGCTTATTTCGGCACCGACCATCCAGCAAAAGATAGACGGCGGCACCGCAGTTATCTCGGGCAACTTTACCGCGGACACGGCCAAATCTTTGGCAACCAACCTCAACCTTGGCGCACTTCCGGTGCCTATTACGCTCGACTCGACGGAGAGCATTGGCCCGACCCTTGGCGCACAGGCGCTGCATGCCGGCGTTATTGCAGGCGTTCTGGGTTTCATCATACTTTCCATATTTATGATCCTTTGGTACCGCTTGCCGGGCGTTGTGGCGGTGGTGTCGCTGTTCATTTACAGCCTCCTTATGCTTACGATATTCAAAGTCGTCCCCGTGGTGCTTACTTCCGCCGGCATAGCGGCCTTTATCCTTTCGATCGGTTTGGCGGTTGACGCCAACGTGCTCATTGCCGAGCGCATGAAAGAGGAGCTGGCCGGAGGCAAAGAAACGGAGCGGGCGATACGCGATGGTTTTGCGCGCGCATGGACCGCTATCCGCGACTCGAACGTCGCCCACCTTATTGCCGCTGTTATCCTATTTTGGCTCGGCACTTCTATTATCCGCGGTTTTGCGCTGGTGTTTGGCCTCGGCGTGTTAATTTCCCTCATCTCTGCGATCACCATTTCCCGCACCTTTATGCTTGCCCTTGGGTTGAACGCGCAAAGCGGAGTCGGCCGCTTTTTAATGCGCTCGGGTCTGCGCAAATAGCAGCAACACATATATGTCTGAACAAAAATCAATTTCCGCAAAAAATTTAAATCTCTTCTTTCTGTTTCCTGCTATCCTTTCCATACTCGCGATCCTTTCGATCGTACTGTGGGGACTTAAGCCGGGCATCGACCTCTCTGGCGGCGCGCTGCTCCAGGTCTCCTACGCGGGCGCAATACCAACCGTAGCGCAGGTGCAAAACGTTACGACGCCCCTTAAGATAGGCGAGGTACGCGTGCAGCCGTCGGGGGCCAGCGCCTATGTCATCCGCACGCGCGCTCTGAGTCAAGACGAAAAATCAGCTCTTGAGTCGGCTCTCGGCACGCTTGGGGCAGCCCACGAAGACCAGTACACGTCAGTGGGGCCTATCATTGGTAAAGAGCTCCTAAACAAAGGATTGTTAGCGCTCGGTCTTGTTACCCTCTGCATCATTCTTTTTATAGCATTTGCATTCCGCCACGTATCTAAGCCGGTTGCTTCTTGGAAATACGGCGTGGTGGTCATTATTACCCTTGCGCATGACATACTCGTGCCGACCGGCGTATTTGCATTTTTGGGCCATATTAACGGCGCCGAGGTAGACTCGCTGTTTATCGTCGGCCTCCTTACGATCCTCGGTATTTCCATCAACGACACCATCGTGGTGTTTGACCGTGTACGCGAAAATTTAGCGCTTAACGAGTCGCACCACAAAAAAGTGCCGTACGACGAGGTTGTAGGCAGCAGTATTGTGCAAACGATTGCCCGCTCCAACAACACCTCGCTTACCGTTGTGATCATGCTCGCGGCGCTCTTCTTTGTCGGCCCCGTGACGACCAAAGATTTTGCCCTGACCCTTATCATCGGTATGATAGCCGGTACGTATTCCTCGATCTTCCTCGCCGCACCGCTTCTCGTGTTCTGGGAAAAGCACCAAAAGAAGTCGTAACGTAATCTCTGTGTGTGGTAATATTTGCCTATGAATAGGCTTAAAGGAGCTTTAACCGCAGCAGGCATATTCGCTGTGTTTGCTGTAGTGTGCGTAATTATTACGCTTAAACTTATAAGTTTAGGTATTCTTTCGTCGTACGTAGTATATTTACTCCCAGTAGGTTTTCCATTTCTACTTGGCGTCGGCATTATTGTAAGCCTAATAGTTGGGTCATTAATGCCGGGTATCGCCAAATCAAAATTTATCTGGCTCATTTGGGCGGTAGCACTAGTAATAGTTGTATTTTTAGTATGGAATTTTTACGCCGCTATTCGGTCCAATGAGCAGCACTCTTCAAGTGAGCTTAATATTCTTGGGACATAATAAGCGAGGTGCATATACAGAATCGATGTACGCAGTAGGAATATAAGAAAGAAGCGCCCCAGTTGGGGCGCTTTTAAGTTAGGCTGCTCTCGTAGATTTAGAGAGCCGGATAGCTTCTTCGGCACTATGCTTGCCTCGCGCTACTTCGTTGATGATGCGGGCATACTCTGAGTGGTACGCCCAGTCCCTACCGTATAGATCCAACAGATCTCCGTGGTATGGCTCAAGCGCTTTACGGGCCTCAACCTTTTTTCGTTCGTCGAGCGGTCGCCACCGCACCGTTTCTTGCATCTTACCCTCCTGTTGAAAGAACTACCAAACTTCTCTTGTATTTGTTTTGCTAAAGCAAAACGGCTCCTCGTTAGAGGAGCCGTTTGTGTGATCTTTTTGAGAGCAACACCAACTAACCCCTCTTGCGAGTGGTAAAGAAGGCGTAGAAATACGAATTTCTTTGGCTCATATAGTAACCATACAAAAAAGCCCAAGTTTTGGCAACCGGCTGGAAGGGGATATGGCAGAAAAGGGCTTAAAGTTGTATTGTTTTTCTAGACGCAACTTCAACTAGGGAAGGAATAGCCGATGCCATGGCCATTTTTTGAGATGAGCACTGCTGCAAAGCTGGTAGTGCGCGCACAAGATATGCATCGAGTCAAAAAGGACTGGGGATATGAGGAGTGGATTGTTAACAATGACCGGTACTGCGGAAAGCGCTTAATTCTCCAGCGTGGTTGGCAGTGCAGTTTGCATCACCACGAAATCAAGCACGAAACCTTTCATATCGAAGATGGTAAAGTGCGCCTCGAATTAGGCGACCAGGTCTTTATTTTACTGCCCGGTGATACGGTGGAGATCCCGGTCGGGGTAAAACACCGCTTTGGCGGCTTGCAATCAAGCGTGATATACGAGTTTTCTACGCATCACGACGACAAGGATTCTTACCGCACGGAAGGCGAGCTGAGCCGCTCCAATTCCGCCCTTCTCGAATCACCCGAGTGAACTCCAAGCGGCCCTGCGAACGGGCCGCTTTTTTGTTATTATGTTTGGAATGATTATCGGCATTACGGGAACGCTGGGGGCAGGCAAGGGGACAGTGGTTGAATATTTAAAACAAAAAGGCTTTACGCACTACTCAGTGCGCGACTTTTTAACAGTCGAGTTGACCAAGCGCGGGATGGAGAAAAACCGCGACAATATGCTTTTGGTAGCAAACGATCTTCGTTCTACTTTTGGCCCCGGCTACATTGCCGAGCAGTTAGTTGCACAGGCGGTCGAGAACGGAGGCGACGCAGTTGTGGAGTCTATCCGCTCGCTGGGCGAGGGGGCCACGGTAAAGGCCAGCGGCGGGCTTATGTGGGCGGTCGATGCCGACATCAAGGTTCGCTACGGGCGCATTTCTAAACGAGCCAGCGAAACTGACAAAGTAAGTTTTGAAAAGTTTGTACAAGACGAGCAGGCCGAATTTGCCAATACCGACCCGACCAAAAACAATATTAAGAAGCTGATAGAAACAGCCGATGCGGTCTTTACCAACAACGGCACGCAAGAGGAGCTATTTACACAGGTTGAAAAAGCGCTCCAAAAGGGTGCATAACTCATCTGTTCTTCAGGTGTCTGAACTAGTATCCTTAGGGCAGAACACAAGAAGTCTAGTCCGAACTGTACTCAGCCCCTCTGAATCTCCCGAGAGCGTTACGGCGCCACCTTGCCCGGTTTAGAGCCATGTTGAGACGGACACTAAGAAAACAGCCAAACCCAAGGAACTCCACGGAACTCCACCAAAAGCCCTACGAAAGTGGGGCCTTTATTTTGCCCGATTTCAGCCCCAAGGAAGGGATCAAAATACCCTTATTTTTGCCCCTAAGGCCCCGCTTGACTCTCTAGGGGATACGGGTATACTGTCCCTACTGCCGAACGAGGCGTTTTTTTATCGTCAATTGACGAAAAAAGGGGGCCCAAAAGCAGGGTCTTTGACAACTAAATATATAGAAAGAATGTATTGACCCGCAGGGAGTTTCGAATTCTCTTTGCGGGGATGATCACACTTGTGTAGTTGGCTGGAGAGCTAACTACACGGCAAGAAACCGCACTATGTTTCTTAGGAGGAAACAAACGTGCGAAAGTCCTTGGCCCTCAACCGGCCAAGGCAGTCAGAAAAAATTAAGAGAGAAGACATCTTTTCTCTTGTTCCGTTCATCGAGTTAAGAAAAACACTCTGTGTTTTTTATTCAGAGTTTGATCCTAGCTCAGGATGAATGCTGGCGGCGTGGATAAGGCATGCAAGTCGAACGGGCCGCAAGGCCAGTGGCAGACGAGGTAGTAATATACAGGTACTCACCGAAAAGTCTGGCATAGCTAGCCGAAAGGTTAGGTAATTCCAGATAGTCCCTCCGGGGTAAAGGAGCAATCCGCTTTTTGAGAGGCCTGTACAGCATCAGCTAGTTGGTAAGGTAATGGCTTACCAAGGCTATGACGCTTAGGGGAGCTGAGAGGCTGACCCCCACCGATAGCACTGAGACACGGGCTATACACCTACGGGTGGCTGCAGTCGAGAATCTTCCACAATGGACGAAAGTCTGATGGAGCGACGCCGCGTGGTTGATGAAGTCCTTCGGGACGTAAAAACCTTTTATGAGGGAGGAAGTTATTGACGTTACCTCATGAATAAGGGGCTCCTAACTCTGTGCCAGCAGGAGCGGT
>CAIJVL010000052.1 GCA_903824155.1 Candidatus Adlerbacteria bacterium | reverse complement strand
TCAAGCGGCATCTCGCTGCGGGTCATGGGCAGGTCCTCTAGTATCTTTTCGTTCACTATCCGCTCGACTTCCCTCTTTTGCTCATCGGTCATCTTTTGCGGGTAATTAAAGTCGATGCGCAAACGCTCTTGGGTAATGTTGCTGCCGCGTTGGTGTACCTCGGGGCCCAGCACTATTTGGAGCGCCTTAAGCAGCAAGTGATGTGCGGTATGCAAGCGCACCGTTTGCTCGGCAGTGTCAGCCAAGCCGCCTTTAAATTTTTGTTCCGAACCTGAACGTGAGAGGTCTTGGTGGCCTTTTAGCAATTCTTTAAATCCTTCGATATCTATCTGCTTGATACCGCGCTCGCCGGCCTCTTCAATAATTAACTCAAGCGGGAAACCGTACGTGGTAACGAGTTGGAAAGCGTCTTGTGCCGAAAGAGTATTATTTTCTATAAAACGCAGAAGTTCTTTCGTGCCACGTGTTAAAGTTGCTGCAAATTTTGTCTCTTCCTCAGCAATCTTTTGTGTGATATCTGATTGTTTAACCGCAAGGTCAGGATATTGATCTTTATACAGGTCGACAATTTGTGGAATAACAAAAATAATCGAAGCTTTTGGATTTAATTTGTGCAAAAACAGAACACTGCGGCGCAAAAGACGGCGGACGAAATAGTCCTGGTCTTTATGTCCGGGGTTAACACCATCTGCGATAAGAAATACCGCAGCTTTTACATGATCTGCGATGATGCGAAACGACCGTGTATTTTCGACGTACGTTTTGCCGGTAATTTTTTCCAATTGTTCGATTATGGATGCGTGAGCGACGGTAAAAATATCGTTAGAATTTTCAGACACGGCGGCAATGCGTTCGAGGCCGCCGCCAAAGTCAACGTTTTGCTTGGGCAAGAGTGCAAAGGTACCGTCGGCTTGCTTTATATATTGCATAAATACCGAATTTCCTATTTCAAGGAAGCGGCCGCAGTCGCAGTTAGGGTGGCACTCCGGTCCCCACTTAGTGTCGTGAGGCGTCCCAAAGTCATAAAATACCTCGCTGTCGGGGCCGCCCGGCTCTCCTGCCGGCATTTTTTCGGGCACGCCGGCACGGCTCCACCAATTTTTTTTGGCATCGTAGTAAAAGATACGCCCAACCTCGCCGGATTGCAGCCCATGGCCCATGCCCTTTTGGTAGCCGTCTTCTTCGCTGCCAATTTCTACAATTTTTGCATCAATACCTTTGCCATTAAATAATTTTTGCCAAATTTCTCCGGCCTCGATATCTTTCGGGACATTGTTGGCAGGGTCCCCGATAAAAGCCGTTACGTAAAGACGTTTAGGATCCAATCCAATTTCACTGGTTAAAAATTCAAAAAACCATGGCAATTGCTCGGCCTTAAAATAGTCGCCCAAGCTCCAGTTGCCGAGCATTTCAAAAAAGGTCGTATGGCGGTTATCACCGACCTCCTCGATATCCATCGAACGAAAGGATTTTTGTGAGTTAACCAGGCGCTTGCCTTCGGGATGATCCTTACCTAAAAGGTACGGTATGAGCGGCTGCATGCCCGAACCGGTAAAAAGAGTAGTTGGATCGTTTTGCGGCACCAAAGGCGCCGAGGGAATAATTACATGTCCCCGTTCCTTAAAAAAAGCCAAATATTTAGACCGCACTTCGTTCAGCTGCATGTACGTAAGAGAATACAACGATTTATGCAAAAGAAAAAGGCCGCCTATCATTCGGCGGCCTCTTTTAGCGGTTGATCCTCATCTAAGAGATTGCAGTACCAACGGATAGCCAAAAGGTCGGTTGCAAAGGCTTGAGGATTTGCTTCGACGATACTTACGGCCCCAATAAGGGTTTTGCCATGCTTGCGATCCAATAGGTGTACAGCAGTGCGGGCACCAAGTTGCGTATGCACCCTCAGAAGGTACAGAGCAATAATCCTGTATCGGAGCAAGTCAGGATCGCGACCTTTGCTCTTCAAGACAAATAAGTTTGTTTCGAAGTGATAGCACACAGCAGCAAGGATCCTGTGATGTATAGGCATGCGCCCAAACGCTTCAGGCGTTATGATCTTCTTTTTTACCGGAAGTACGGGCAATACAGGTTTGCAGCGTAGTACAGCGTGGGGCTTTTTTGCTTCAATCGTTATTTCCCGCGCGGTGTGGCCGTAACACCAGTCATTGTCCGTATCGTTGTACTTGGAAAGAAGTCTGTTGCAGCCCGGATACTGGCACGGTCTGCGTACAGCGCGGATAAATTCCCCTTCTGTCTCTCTGGCCATGTGGGCTCCTTAAGGTTAGAACTATTCTGCTGACAGTGTATCCCCCGGCATTTTGGTGTCAATAGTGGCAAAGAAAAAGGCCGCTCACTTTGGAGCGGCCTTGGGTTTGAGTGCGGGCTTTTGTCCGCACACTTTGTTGTACTGCGCTGCTAAGCACTTTCTTGCACATAGCTTGGCTCTGCAAAATGCTCTTCGAGCACATCGTCCAAAGCGTCTACTTCTTCAAGTTTTACATTGTACGACCAGAGGTTGGCGAGGTGCGTCAGTACCGGAGCAGCGTTTTCGCCAGAAAGCATCGCGCCGTCTAGCACTTTGTGCTGAAGTATCAATTCGCGATCGCCGGCAAGATCGACATCGGTAACTTCGATGTTGAGATCGACGTAGCCGACGTCGTAGTTTCGCGCCAGCTGGCGCCTTACTTCACGGTAGCCGCGTTCGTTGTGGATCTTGTTGACCAAAATCCCCTCTTCGACTACAGGATCGTCGCACAGATGGAACATCTTCATTCTCCTCATCAGCCGGGGACTCAAGAACTGGCTGATAAAGCTTTCGTCGCGGTAGTTGGCCCATATGTGGCGCAGGACGCCCATCGGATCTCCTTTTTGGGCAATGTCCGGAAACCATTCGCGGTTTTCGTCCAACTGCTCCTCGGTAAACGGCACGCCGCGTTCGTCGATACCAGTTACGATGCACTCGATATCCTGCATCATGGCAAACCCAAGGGCGTAGGGATTGAACCCTCTAAACCTTTGGTCGTCGAACTCCGGCTGGAATACGACATTGGTGTGCGACTGCAAAAACTCGAGAAAGTTCCCTTCCGAGATCTTTCCTAATTCGTACAGCCGCGTCATGATTTTGTAGTGCACGTACGTAGCGGTGCCCTCATTCATGACTTTGGTCTGCGACTGCGGATAAAAGTATTGCGCTACGTGGCGCACTATCCGCAGAAGCTCGCGCTGCCATGACTTGAGGCGTGGCGCTGACTTTTCCAGGAAGTAGAGGACGTTTGTTTGCGGCAAGCCAAGCAAGACCCGCCGTTTGGAAACATCCTTTAGCTCTTCCTGCTGCTTGCTGGCCGGAACCATGCGCGAGAACAGCTCGTTAAAGCTGCTCTGCACATACTCCCGGCGCTTTTCGGCCCGCTCTTTTTCCTCTTTGAGGTTGAGTTTTTTCTTTTGCGGGTACCGAAACACGCCTTGACCCATCAATGCGTGTGCCGCGTCGAGCGTACGTTCCACCTCGTTGTAGCCGTACTTTTCTTCGCACTTGGCGATGTACTTTTTGGCGTAGTCGAGGTAGTCGAGTATGCCCTCGGCGTCCGTCCATTGCTTAAAGAGATAGTTGTTCTTGAAGAAGTGGTTATGGCCGAAGGCAGCATGCGCGATGACCAGCGTTTGCATCGTCGCCGTGTTTTCCTCCATGAGGTAGGAGATGCACGGAGACGAGTTGATGACGATTTCGTACGCAAGGCCCATGTAGCCCTTGCGATACATAGCTTCTTGCTGGGCAAAATGCTTGCCAAACGACCAGTGCTTGTAGAAGAGCGGCATCCCGACCGAAGAATACGCGTCGAGCATCTGCTCGGCCGTTATCACTTCGATCTGGTTGGGGTAGCAGTTGAGACCGAGCTCACCGAACGCGATCTCCTCGCAAGCGTCGCTGATTCGCTGGAGCATGGGAAAGTCCCAGTCTGCCCCATCGAATAATTTTGTACCGTCATGCGCTGCTTTACTGGCTTGCATGCTGGTTTCCTTTCTTTTCAAAGAGCTCGTGGAACACCGGAAAGATATCCTCCCGGCGGCCGACTTTTCGCATGGCGATCGATGCGCCTTTGGAGCACAAACCGTCATACGTCTTCCATAGCGGAGAATCGCCCAAACTGGGCATATGCATGTGTTCAGTGGTTTCGTTTTCGCCGACCTCCAGATACGCAAAGTATTGCGCGACCGGCAGGATCTTGTCGGTCATGAACTCGCCTGTGCGCGTGTTATCTGAGTTCATGTTGTCGCCGTCAGATGCTTGCGCGGCGTAGATATTCCACTCGGCCGGGTTAAAACGGTCCTTTACGATGCGCGCCATTTCTTCCAAGACAGTCGACACCAATGTTCCGCCCGAAGCAGGAGCGTGAAAAAAGGTGTCTTCGTCGACTTCTTCGGCTTTGTCGGTGTGGCGTATAAACACCACCTCAACTTTTTTGTACCGCCTCTCCAGAAAGACATACAGCAGCATGTAAAACCTTTTCGCAAGGTCCTTCATGTGCTCGCTCATCGATCCGGAAACGTCCATAAGGCAAAACATCACTGCTTGCGCTATGGGCGTCGGCTCTTGTTCGAACCTGCGATACCGCACATCGATAGGATCGATAAACGGAATGCGGCCCATCCTTTCGGAAAGTCCCATATATTTGAGATATTCCGGAGCCCACAGCCCTTCGTCCTGAGTTTCCTCAAAGACATCTTGGGCTATTTGCCATTGGGACATCACTTGTTCCTGCGTCGGGCGGCCAAGAGCCATCCGCCGCTGGGTTGCAAGCCGCATGGTACGGTTGACCGATATTGCGGTTGGCGAGCCGGACATGGTGTAGCCCGCCCGCCTCGGTTTAGTCACCAAACTGCCGGCAAGGGTCTTCTTATGCATGTTGGGCAGCTCGAGGTCATCCATAAACAGGTCCATGAACTCTTCGCGCGTCAGCACAAACCGAAAAGAGTCGGTGCTGTCTCCTTCGCCCGGGCCGCTTCCTTTGCGGCGGCTTTCACCCTGGCGGTCGAGAATGTCCCCCTCGACAAACTTTTTGTTGCCGGGGAGCACTCTGTTACGCACACCTCCTTCGCGAACCAAACGAGGCTCTGCGACGCCGTCAATCGGCAGCTCTACCGAGCCGCCATTAAGCACATCTTTGACGTTTGCGTTGCCGGAAGCATTTTTTACCGCTTTTTGCACTTGGGTTTTCGCCCGGCGTAAAAAACGCTGCCGGTTTTCCAGACTTTTTTGGCCTGGATTAGAGCGTCTGTCGATAATCTGCATCCAACTCTCCCTTTGTGTGAGACTGAAAAGAAAAAGGGCTGGAAACGCAAGCGAATCCAGCCCCTGGTGCAAACCAGCGTTAACTGGCTTGCTTTACTCTCATATACCACTCGACCAAACGGCGCACTTGCCGCTCGGTGTAGCCGCGCGTTTTCATTCGCTCGACAAATTCACCGTGCTTCTTTTCCGTCTCGGCTTCTTTTTTCGAGCCGAACGAAATGACCGGAAGCAGGTCTTCGACTTGGCTGAATATCCGCTTTTCGATCACTTCGCGTATCTTCTCATAGCTGGTCCATGTGGGGTTTTTGCCCCCGTTGTGGGCCCTCGAGCGCAGCGAAAACTTGACGATCTCGTTGCGGAAGTCCTTGGGGTTGGCAATGCCGGCCGGCTTCTCAATCTTGGTGAGCTCCTGGTTGAGGAGTTCTTTGTTGAGGAGCTGCCCGGTGTCCGGGTCCTTAAAGTCCTGGTCTTCGATCCAGGCGTCGGCATAGTCGACGTAGCGGTCAAACAGGTTTTGCCCGTAGTCCGCGTACGATTCGAGATACGCCTTCTGGATCTCATGGCCAATAAACTCAGCATACCGCGGCACCAGTTCTGACTTGATGAACTCGAGATACCTTTTCTCGACTTCGTCGGGCAGCTGCTCGCGCCGTATCGACTGCTCCAGTGCATATAAAAGATGCACTGGGTCGGCGCCGATCTCCGTGGTGTCGTGATTGAAGGTCGAGGCCAGAATCTTGAACGCAAAGCGCGTCGAGACGCCGTCCATGCCTTCGTCCACGCCTGCGGCGTCCTTGTATTCTTGGACACTGCGCGCCTTCGGGTCGGACTCTTTGAGAGACTCGCCGTCGTAGACGCGCATCTTTGCAAACAACGTAGAATTTTCGTGCTTGCGCAGACGCGAGGTAACCGTAAAGCGCGCCAGGGTTTCGAGCGTTGCCGGAGCACAGGGTGCCGTGGCTAGTTCCGAACCCTTGATGAGCTTTTCGTAGATCTTCTGCTCTTCGGTTACCCGAAGGCAGTAGGGCACCTTGATAACGCAAATGCGGTCGATAAAAGATTCGTTGTTCTTGTTGGCCTTGAAGGTTTGCCACTCCGACTCGTTGGAATGAGCCAGGATGACCCCGGTAAAGGGTATTGCGCCGATGTTTTCGGTTCCGATGTAGTTCCCTTCCTGCGTTGCCGTAAGAAGAGGATGCAGCATCTTGATTGGCGCCTTGAACATTTCGACGAACTCCAGCACGCCTTGGTTGGCCCGGTTAAGGCCGCCCGAGTAGCTGTAGGCGTCGGGGTCGTTTTGCGCAAACTTCTCGAGCTTGCGGATGTCGACTTTGCCGACCAAAGACGAGATGTCTTGGTTGTTTTCGTCGCCAGGCTCGGTCTTGGCTACGGCAATCTGCCGCAGCTTTGAAGGAGCGAGCTTTACCACTTTGAATTGGCTGATATCGCCGCCAAAACCTTCGAGACGCTTGTAGCACCACGGGCTCATGAGCCCGCTGAGTCTGCGGCGCGGAATGCCGTATCGCTCTTCCAGTATCGACCCGAATTTATCGGGGTCGAACAGGCTCAGCGGCGACTCGAAGACCGGACTGATTTCGTCGCCGGCCTTCAGCACGTAGATCGGGTTTACTTCGATGAGCGATTTGATCCGCTCGGCAAGCGACGATTTGCCGCCGCCGACCGGACCAAGCAGGTAGAGGATCTGCTTGCGCTCTTCGAGCCCTTGCGCCGAATGGCGAAAGAATCCGACGATGCGCTCGATCACCTCTTCCATGCCGTAAAAGCCTTCGGAAAATCCGGGATATGCGCGCATAGTCCGATTAAGAAAGATGCGGCCGAGACGTGCGTCTTTTGCCGTATCAATCATCTTCGGTTCGCCGATAGCTGCCAAAAGACGCTCGGCAGCATTGGCATACTTCATCGGGTCAGAGCGGCACGATTCGAGATACTCTTGGACAGACATGTCGCCGCCGGCTATCCGCTCCTGGAAGAATGAAGTGAAAGTGCTAAACAGCGATTCGTGAGTGTTCACGGGCTTTCTCCTTCTGGGGTGAGGTCGTGGGTGTAGAGCTAGAGGCTTTTGGTATCAAAGAACAAGTGGCCTGTATCTTCATACAAATCACAGGTAGTCTGGATTAACACTACTCCTTTCTGGTGAGGGGTCAAGAATTGGCAGTCTGTGGATTGCGGCCTCACTCAAACGTGCCGGCGGCGGCTTCGGAGAGTTTGTTCTGAAGCAAATATTTTTTGAGTGCCCTATTTACTTCGGCTGTTTTTAATTTAAGAATTTTTTTGGGAAAGTCATCGAGGTATGACAGCGGTTTGTTGTCTACTATCGTATCGTGCGCAGCGCGGGCAAAGGCGCCCGAGTTTGAAAGTTGCACGCGGCTGCGCGCCTCGAACAATTGCCGGTGTTTTTTTACCTCGTCATCGGTAACGCCTTCGGTGACAATTTTATGCACTTGGCGCGCTATAGATGCTTTACCCTTTTCATACAGCGCTGGGGCAAAGGTTGCCCATATATAAAGGAAGCCGTCCGTAGCAAAGGTAAAGCCTGCTGGATAGGCGTACGTGCCGTAGGTTAGGCCTTCTTCTTCGCGCACAGTCTTCATCAAGCGGCCGCTAAAGCCACTGCGGTTGCCGAGAACTTGCATGCCAAGCAAAAGTGCCGGGTAGTCGGCAGAGGTATTGGTAAGACCGGTTGCGATGCCGGCGGCGTAATCGATGCTGGCTTTATTGGGTATTTCGACTTTTGCGCGTTTTGGAGGCAGTACTTTTGCCTTTGCAAATTTTGGAAGAGGAACGCCTTGCTGCGGAACTGACTTAAAGTGGGAGTTCACCAATGCAAATGCTTTGCCTGCTGTAATATCTCCTGCCATGGAAATAACGAGTGAGCGGCGGTCGAGGAGCTTTGTGTGCATCTCGCGCAGGCGCTGCGCATTGATTCTTTTTAATATTTTTACTGATTCATTAGTTGTTTCGTCGCAGTTGGGGTGTTCTTTAGTAAACAGCAACTGCGAAAGGGCTATATTTGCCTGTGTCGTGGTATTTTGCGACTCCAGCTCAAGGTTCGAAGCTTCGCGCATTTTTAATACGGCCAGCTCAGGCTCGGGAAAAGCCGGCTCAGTAAGACATTCGGCAATAATGTCTAAAAGCTGGCTCGCATGTATCGGCCGAACCTTGGCCATAAAATGCAGACGTTCATTGCCGGCTGCAAAACTAAGGTTGGCGCCCATACGATCGAGTAAAAGCTGTAGTTCTTTTTTGGTATGTGACTTTGTTCCTTCCAAAAGCATCTGGGCATGGACATCGGCTTCCTCCGAACTTCCCCATGCACGGTTGCCTCCGGCAATACTACCGACGATTGAGACAATATCTTTAGACGGAAATGGCGCGGCAAGCGCGGTTGCTCCCCAGGGAAACTTTTTGGATTTAATTTTTTTGGAATACATACGATGTGTTAAGGCTCTAGGATGCCGGACGTTTCCTGCGCAGGCGTAAAGTACTTTTTGGCAACGCGCGTAATGTCCGCAGTGGTAAGCGTTTGCACGTCTTTGGGAAACCGGTACGCCAGTGTCCAGTCTCCGCCGGCAATTGCCTCGCTGGTGACCCTCGTCTCGGTAAAGACGCCGTCGCGCTCGTTGGCCGCATCGGCCAGTATGCGCTCTTTGGCGCGCACAAGCTCTTCTTTAGAAATTTCTTTGGCGGTCGCTGCTATCTCTTTGCGCATAACATCGAGTACTTTAGCCGGCGCTACATTCGGCACCACTTGCGCAGTAAAGGTTGCAAAACCGGGGTCATAGAGAGGAAAGCACATCGTGGATACATCCGAGGCAAGTCCTTTGTCCACCAAAGCGTGCTGGAGTCGCGAGGCAAAACCTCCTGCCAGTATCGCCGTTAACACGTACACTGCGGCAAAATCTTTGTTGCGGCCTTCGGGCACTTTGTACATAAGCTCGGCAATGGTAACGCCCATCGTCTTTTTTATGCGCACAGTACGCTTTGCGGTTTGTTTGGGTTCGCGGACCTTTAGCTGCGGTATAGTGTGCGGCGCGGTAGGGATCGGACCAAAATGCTTTATGACGGACTTCTCAACTTCCTTCCAAGACACATCGCCAAAAACCGACAGCGTTGCATTGTTGGGCCAGTAAAAAATATTATAAAACTCGCGTAATTTTGCGGCGGTAGAGCCTTCGATATCCTCTTTAAGTCCGATAGTGGGGATGCGGTACGGATGCTTGCTAAAGGCTTTATACATTACCTCTTCGTCGAGCAATTCAAAAGGGTTGTTGCGCGAGCGCTCGTACTCGTTACGCACCACCGTCATTTCGCTCGCAAGGTCTACATCATTAAACAAAGAGCCGCGCATGCGGTCGGCTTCCATCTCGAGAGCCTCGGCAAACCGCTCTTTAGGTATGAGTTCAAAGTAGTTGGTGCGGTCGAGCCACGTAGTCGCGTTCATGACTGCGCCAAACCACTCAAGATAATCGGTAATAGAGTTGCCGTTCTCTTTTTTAAACTTTTCGCTGTCCTTAAACAGCAAATGCTCCAATATATGGGTCGAGCCGGTAACACCGGCGCTCTCGTTGCGCGAGCCTACGTGGAAGGTTACGCATACCGCAACGACCGGCGCGCCCGTTTCTTTTTTATACAAAACACGCAGACCGTTGGCGAGCCGATACTCATCGACGCCAAAAGCGCTCCGGACTTTTTTGATGGGTTTTATGTTTGCTCTTTTTGCAGCTTTGGCGGGCATTACTTACAGAGCATACTCTCTTTCTCACTTCCAATCAATTTCCTTCTTGCCGTGCTTCAACAAATACTCGTTTGCCTTGCTGAACGGCCTCGAGCCGAAAAAGCCGTTATAGGCCGAAAAGGGCGACGGGTGCGGCGACTCTATAACTAAATGGTTAGTGCGGTCGATATGCGCACCTTTTTGGCGGGCGTAGTTGCCCCATAATATAAAGACCAAATGCTCGCGTTTATCCGAAAGCATTTTAATGGCTGCGTCAGTAAAAGCCTCCCAGCCTTTGCCTTGGTGCGAGCCGGGGTGGCTAGCCTGCACCGTAAGTGTCGCATTTAAAAGCAAGACGCCTTGCGTAGCCCAGCGAGACAGGTCGCCGTTTTGCAAAGGTTCGACGCCAACATCTGTTTTAATTTCTTTAAAAATATTCTGCAGCGACGGCGGCAATCGCACGCCCTCCCCAACCGCAAAACTTAGGCCGTTGGCCTGTCCCGCGCCGTGGTACGGGTCCTGGCCCAATATCACGACCTCTACTCTTTCAAACGGGCACAGATCAAAAGCCCTAAAAATATTCTTTGGCGGCGGATATACGGTATCTTTTTTATATTCATCTTTAACGAATTGAGTGAGGTGTTCGAAGTAAGGCTTGCCAAACTCCTCGCTCAGGGCTTTCTTCCAACTCCCCTCTATCTTTACTTCCATGGTTACAGTATACAAAAGAAAGCCGCACTAGTTTCCTAGTGCGGCACAACAAGAAGTCTATTTGTATAATTGTATGCGTGCCCCGGCCAGTGCTGACCCTACTGCAAAAAGCAGGCCCAGCCTTGTCCAGGTTACCTCAATGCCAATGAGCTTCATTACAAGGCCGCCCACAGCGAGCAAGAATGCCCCGCCTGCGAACGTGAACGTAACTTTGAGCATTTCTCCCTCCCTTGCCAGCTGCCGCAGTTATACGCTAAGCGGGTTATTTAGCAAGGGTTCCCCTCTCTACTTATAAAAGCCTTCTTCGCGGAGCATCTCCGCCTTGCGGTCCTCTCCGCCGCGGTTGTAGTTGCCTATTTTGCCGTCACTGCGCACCACCCGGTGGCAAGGAATTTTAAGGTTGTAGTTGTTTGCCATAAACATCCCCACCGCCCTTGCGGCGCCGGGCTTGCCCGCTTTTTTTGCCACCTCTCCATAGGTCATCACTTTGCCTTTGGGGATTTTGGCCACTACTGCATACACGCGCGTTGCAAATTCGCTCGTAAATTTCTTACCTTTGGTGCTAGAAGAGTTGCGCGGTCTCATGGCTTTCTTCAATATCTGCTTTTTTTGGTAGCTTTTTTATGCTAGAGGTTTCGGCCGTTTTTTCAATTAATGGGTTGCTTGCCACAGGTGTTTGGCCTGCAAATTGCATCAGCGCCTTGCCGACAACTTCCCTATATTTGCAATAATCGCACTCGGCTCCTGCGGGCGGCAGCTGGTCGCTATCAAGGCATGCTTTAAGCGCAATAAGCGTAGCGTCCACCCAATCGGTCGAGCCTTTATACGGCACCAGGGTTAATTCAAAGTCGAGTCGGCCGTCAAAAGCTTCCCGGTCCTTGGTTGCGTTAGCATAAAACCAATACCCGGTATCTGAAACTTTGAAGCCGTTTTGCCGGAGCAGCCATTGGTAAATTTCCAGCTGGCGCTTGTAGCCCCGATGCCAGTCTTCGTCAAGACTTTCTATCCGGCTGTCTTTGCTTGTGGCTTTGTAATCGATAACGATAAGCTCACCTGCTTTGTTGATCCAAATATCGTCAACGCCGCCGCGCACCGTAAGCCCGGTTGCCTTGTGCACGTGGCGCACGCCCTGGCTGAGCGCATTACGCCACTCGTCCATTTGCGCATGTTGGAGCGGCACGGCATCCAAGCCATATGCCTTTGCTAGCGGATGCTGCGTGCCGTTGGCGCGATGTGTGTCCAACTCTTTTTTAAGCAATGCATCGACTGCTGAGTTTAAGTTAAATGGAAAGCCGGGCGGCCGCGCAGTACCCAACTTGTTGTCTATATAAAAACAACGCTGACACTCCATAAAGAGGTCAATCTTGGAGCGCGAGAGCGTCCATTTGGGTCCGCCGTAGTTGTAGTCGCTCTTGCGATTGGGCTTATAGAAGAGGCTCATGAGCCTATTCTACCGTGGGGAGGGTCTTTTGTCCCTTTTTGCGCGTTGTTTTGCGTACGCGCAAAGGAGCCGATGTATACTCGCTGGTATATTTGGTGCGCACGTTATTTTCAACCCCAAGAAGCAGCGAGAGGATCAGCACCGCTAGTACTGCTGCTCCAAAAGCAAGGATTGAAAAGCCAAAACCTGCAGCCATGCCGACGCCGGCTGACACCCAAAGGCCAGCTGCGGTTGTGAGCTCAACCGGATGATCACCTCGAAATACGGCCAAACCGGTGCCTAAAAAGCCGACGCCTAAAACGACGTTGCTCGCTATCTGCAAAGGGTTAACGCCGGCAAATGATGAAAGCTCGTAGCTTGCCATTACGCTTATGATGACAAACATTGCCGAGCCGGTCGATACAAGTGCATAGGTACGCATGCCGGCATGTTTACCAGCCAAGGAACGCTCAAGTCCAAGAGCCGCTCCTAAAGCGGCTGCGAGTACCAAGCGCCATAGCATTTCGAACTCAAGCATTAGATACAGTATACCCTCTGCTTTTTATTTTTTAGCTACTGCGCTTTAAACTCTGTGAACAACGGATTGCCTTGTGCATCGCGTACCGGCTTGTCGTTTTGCAACGAAAATATCTTGTCGCCATCATCAAGTGACTGGCCTACAAAGTAGCTCTGACCCGGCAGGGTTGCGCGCAAAAGCTGGACCGTGCCTGTAGTGGAGCCCGGGAAGAAGAGTCCTGCGCCGATAGCATTGCCCGGCGTGCCGTTATGGTCCTCATATACCACAAGCCAAGTAGGCTGCGTTATCGAAACTTTGCTGATTGTAACGGCAAAGCCTGCCGTCTGAGGTGAAGCAACCGTGACGCCGCTGTTAGAGCCTGCGCTTGAGCCGCTTAGGTCTACGCTAGCGGTGCTTCCTGTCGAAGAGGTGATGTTAGTAGCGCCGCTGGTGCTTGCCATGCTCGTCGAGCTTGCCGTACCAGAGGGGGTGCCTGATTTGCCGGTCGTGATGCCCCATCCGATAAGAGCACCGATGATAAGTCCCGCAACAAAAATACCAACATACGTGCCCATGTTTGACTGGGCTTGCGTTGCAGCAGAAGAAGTCGGAGTAGTTTTAGCCGGAGCCACAGGGGCAGCAGGCTTTGCATTGCCGTTTGCAGCCACAGGCTGCGACCATGATAATGTCGGCTTTTGTCCGCCCTGATTATTCCCCTGGCCCCCTTGCTGATTGCCCGTAGGATTATTGTTTTCTGGCATTGGATTTCTGATTACTATGTAAATAAATAATGGACGAACCCCTCAAACCTTTTGGGTAATCGGGCTCTTGCCCATATCATAGTACGGCTTAGAAAGAGCACAATGCTCCTGCCTCTTCGAGTATACCAGTGGCCCTTTGTCCAGATATGCCAAGTGAGTCGAGTATGTCAGTTTTAGCCAAAAGTTGGCTGCAAAGCACTATTTTAGCCTCCAATAGAGCCGTTTTTTCGCGCCGCGACAATGAGGTTATTGCGGTGATCGGGTACAGCTTGGCTTTTTCTATCCGCTCATGCAGAGTCATGCCTTGGGGATAATCCCAGCTTAAAAGGCCCAGCAACTGGCATTCGGCGTAGTTGACTGCCACGTCGGTAAATTTGGTGTTCGTAACTAAAAGCCCGTGCGAGCCCGTAAATCCGCCGGCAACTAAATCTTCCATGCGAGCTTTTACATACAATGCAACTTTAAGGTCGCTCTTGTATGCAAGCGAATTATGAAATTTTGCTTCGACAAAAGTTGTTTCGCCGCCTTTGGTAAGAACGACGTCTATTTCGTGCTCGACGCATCCCCCCTTTACTATTTGATCGGTTTTAGTTTCGTATCCTTCGCTTATAAAAAGCTGCGAAAGATATTCTTCGAAAGGAAATCCGGACGGGCCAAACTCTAAGACTGCGCGCTTTAAACTGTAGCGCGCTGCCACGGGTCGGCGTACGGAACGCAACTCTTGAAATGCGTGCGCGTAAATCTCGTGTGTCGTCATGGGCGCGCCGGCTTTCCTGTCCGCCAGCTCGGACTCTATTTTTTGTACAATACGGCGCGCAACGTCGTTATCGGCTCCCGCTTTTACAAGCGAGTGCGTGAGTTTCCCTGATTCAAACGGTTCGGTCTCGCCATCGGCTTTTGTGATGAGGAAGGACATTACTTTCCTTGGACGAGCTGTGCAGGGACAGGTGAGCCGTTAAGCAATACGCCATCAAAGATCGGTGCACTGCCACCTCCCAACTTAATTGATACGCTGAACGGCTCGCCGGTGCCAGTCCCTGCCGCCTGCGCGCACGCAACAGCTGAGGGGCCGGTAATTAGCAGTACGGAAACGTGC
>CAIJVL010000051.1 GCA_903824155.1 Candidatus Adlerbacteria bacterium | reverse complement strand
CCCCAAGCGCGTGGAGCTTACGATGTACAACCAGATCCCGCATCTCTTAACGCCGGTTATTACTGATCCTAAAAAAGCGATCATGGCCCTGCGTTGGGCCGGAAAAGAAATGGAACGCCGTTACAACGTGCTCGAAGAGGCTCATGTGCGCGACGTAGACTCCTACCACCAAAATATTTTGGCGCCGGCGCTCGAGAAGTTGCGCGCCGGCGGAGCCCTCGAGGGTGAAAGGGTGCCCGAGCCGATGCCCTACATTGTAATTATCATCGACGAGCTGGCCGATATCATGCAGACGTTCCCGCGCGAGCTGGAGGCAAGTATTGTGCGCTTGGCACAAATGTCGCGTGCCGTGGGTATCCACCTCGTACTTTCGACCCAGCGCCCGTCGGTCAACGTTATTACCGGCCTCATCAAGGCCAACGTCCCCGCCCGCGTGGCCTTGCAGGTGGCTTCGCAGATAGACTCGCGCACGATTCTTGACCAAGGCGGCGCCGAAAAATTACTCGGCGCTGGCGACATGCTCTACTTGGGCGGCGATATGCAAAAGCCGATACGTCTCCAGAGCGCCTATATAAGTGAGAACGAAGTTAAAAAAATCACAAGCTTTATCGCCAAAAACAACGAACCCCAGCTGCCGGTAGAAATGGGTGCGCCCGCACCAGGCTCCTCTGCCGGCGGCAACCTTGGTGCAGCCACCAGCGGCGGCTTTGGCGATGAAGAGGACGTCGACGACGAGGTGTACGAAGCGGCGCGTGCCGAGGTTATGCAGTCAGGCAAAGCGTCTACCTCGTACCTCCAGCGCAAACTGCGCATTGGCTACTCGCGCGCAGCACGCCTTATGGACGTGCTAGAAGAGCGCGGCGTTATCGGTCCTGCCGACGGCTCTAAGCCGCGCGAGGTGCTTGGCCGCAGCGCTCCCGTAGGCAGTGCCGATGACGACGAGAACCTATGAACCCGCGGCCGCTTTCGGTAATACTGCTCACTGTCTTGGCGCTTACCATTGCCGGATATGGGCTGTTTGAAGCGCGTCGTATTATAGAAGGCCCTCAAATCACCATATTGACCCCAACCAACGGTAGCGCCACCTCAACAACCGGTGTAACCATTACCGGCATAGCGCAAAACATATCGTTTTTAACGATTAACGACCGACCAAGCTTTACCGACCAGCAAGGAAATTTTAGCGAAACACTCTCTATCCCGCCGGGTTTTGCCGTACTAACAGTAGCGGCTACCGACCGGTTTGGGCGCCGTACCAAAAGCCAGGTCTCCTTAACGGTACTTAACTATTGCCCTATAGCTTAGGCACCCCTATTGCCCTATCTTAAAAAATGTTTACTTGTGTATAAAAAATACACTTATTTCTTTGCGTTATAGAAAGCTCGGTGTACCCTTCACTGTAGCTTACTAATAAAAAGTTACATTTTTGTATATGGCACTCAAAGGAAAAGCTAAGGAAAAGAAGCCGGAAAAGACTATGGGCACACGAGACCAGTCTGCGGTAGACGCTGCTATCCGCGACATTAGGACAAAGTTTGGCAACGAAGCGATAATGACTTTGGGCGAGAGCCACAAAGTAGATGTCGACGTCGTTCCAACAGGTTCTATCGGCCTCGACTGGGCACTCGGTATTGGCGGCTACCCGCGCGGCCGCATTATAGAAATTTTTGGCCCCGAATCTTCAGGCAAGACTACCCTTTCCTTGCACGCTATTGCCGAAGCGCAAAAAAAGGGCGGCATCTGCGCTTTTATTGACGCCGAGCACGCCCTGGACCCCGAATATGCCAAGAAAATAGGCGTTAAATTAGACGAGCTCCTTATTTCGCAGCCGGACACCGGCGAGCAGGCACTCGAAATTGTCGAGTCGCTCGTACGCTCAGGCAAAATCGACATAATCGTAGTTGACTCCGTTGCCGCCCTTACGCCTAAGGACGAAATAGAGGGAGAAATGGG
>CAIJVL010000050.1 GCA_903824155.1 Candidatus Adlerbacteria bacterium | reverse complement strand
GCCGAAACAGCCGAGTCCACGCCCCCCGACAAACCCACAAAAACTTTCATGCATCTGTTATATACCCTATTGGACAAAAATAATAGTATTTAGTTACCAAGATATTTTTTCTGATTGGCTCTCTGGCAGGTGTAGGTTACGCAAAAGTGCAGGTTGCCTTGCAGGTCGGAGAGGTAGTACACGTAGTTGCTTTTAACCGGCGTTACGGCCGCCATAATCGCGTTCATGCCGGGGTTGTCTATCGGCCCCGGCGGGAGACCTTTGTTGACGTAGGTGTTATACGGCGAAGTAGTGGCCAAGTCGGCCTTGGTCAGGTCAAACGTATTAACTCCGATGATATATGGAAACACCGCGTCCACCTGGAGCGGCATGTTAATTGCAATGCGATGCCATAGGAGCCCCGCAATTTTTTGCCTATCGCTGAGTGACGCTGCTTCCTTCTCCAAAAGCGACGCCATAGTCAAAACTTCGGGCAAAGGTTTGCCAAACTTTGCTATGGCGTTTTGCAGATCAATATCAGCAATGTTCAATTTAAAATTATTTTCCATAGCCTTAACCACCAATTGCGGGTCCTCGCCCGGTACAAAAAAGTACGTGTCGGGCAGCAGCATACCCTCTTGCGGCGTTGCAATCGCCAAAAAGGTTGCCGTATCAAAGTCTGGTACTTTGGTGCTTAGTATCGCCGCCATGTCTTTGGAGCTTGAGCCGTCGGGGAATGTTACGCGGATAGGCACCAGCTCATGGTCGCCGCGCGAGATGCGCCGCGCAACCTCAAGCACCGTTTCCGCTCCGGGAAAGAAGTACTCGCCCGGGACGATACGATCGCCGTACGCTTTTATGGCTGCCTCAAACACCAACGAGGAGTGTATGAGGTTTTTTTGCTTCAAAATCTCTGCCAACTGGGTAGCAGTGGTTCCCTCTTGTATCTTGAGGAGAGAAGCGCTTGGAAAATTGAGAGGCGGCGCAACGGTAACGAAATAAATTAAAAAAATGAGCACGCCGCCTAAAAAAGCGGACGGCAATATGCGGTCGTACATACGCGCTTCGCGGCACCACGCATCGCATACTTGCGTGGTGCGGATTATATGATGACGGACACGGTGGTGAAATGGTTTTTTAGGCTCCATGCGGGAAAGTGATCAGATTTATATCGGCAAATGCTTTATTATATGTCAATCTACATTGGTAGATTGACGGGCCCCTCGCCCACCGGCAAGTTGGCCGGCGCCTCGGAGCGGCGGCTCGGCATGCGCGCCAAGGTCGGCGTGTGCGCCACTTTGCCAGGTAAGTGCCAGATGCTTGCCAGCTCCTCGGTATTTAAAAAGATATACTCTTGCGCCTGGGGAGGGTAAAAATACTGCCGTGATACGTAGCCGTCATAAAAGCGCTTCTTAAGTCCGCGCTTGCGGATGCCCATAAAGTCCTCCCACGGCCAGTTAAACGGGCCAATATCGAACATCGGTTTAAAGCCGTTAAGACCGCGGCCGGCCGAGCCGTGCTCAAACGAGCGAAAGGCCGTAGCCATGCCGGTAAGTTTGCTTTTGAAATGGCCTTTATCGGCAACATACATGATGCGCATGCCCACATCGAACATCTGCTTAAACTCCTTGCGTTGCATCGCTTTTATTGCCTCTTTGGTTCCTTCAGGCAGTTTGGCGTAGTTAGGGGCTTTGCTTTCTTCAGTATCCTTGTAGTCTTTGCCAACGTCAGCAAGCTCTTTTTTTATCCACTGGGTAATATCAAGCTCCTCGTGATACTTATGGACAAATTTTTTGGTATGGCCGCGGATGATTATCTGCGACCACAAATGTTCGCCAGGGCCGATGCTGCCCATAAACTCGATAAGCGAATTGAGCGGGTCGACCTTAAACTCTTCTTTAATGTCCGGCTTGTCCAAACCCCAATCGACGTAGGTCATAATCGGATACGGGTCGGGCTTTTGCAGGCTTTGCGATATGCCGGTCACATCCATCTTTTCCAAATTAAGCGGCATCTGTAGCGTGTAGTCGGGCACCTCGGCTACCTGTACCGTGGGGTAATGTGCATACATCTGCGACTTGATGACGTCTTTGTAGCGCGTGCGCGTCCAAACATAAAATTTGACCACCCCTTCGGTCGATACTATCTCCAAAGAAAACCACGGTTTGGTCTTGCCGCGATAGATATGCACGATGGTGTCTTCCTCGCCGGTCTGGTACAGCACCCTAAAAAAGAGTTCGGCCGCAAAGGGGTTTTGGGTGATTTCCTCGGGCAAGCGTATCTCAAGCACCGTATGGTCGGTCGACCAGTAGTCCTGTTGGCGCTTGTAGTCGAGCCAGATGAGCCGAAAGATGATGATCGCAAAAACAGGCAGTACAAACGGCATAAATGCCAAAAGGAATCCCCACATCACGGCCGACTCGCTGCCGTGCGTTGGTATCCATACGATTAAAAAGTACGACAGGACCAAGACTACATAGTAGACCTGCAGGCCGTATACTCTGAGCCTTTCGGTAAAGCCGTCATAGAACTTGCCAAACATGCAAATATTTTAACATGAAAAAACTCCCCTTTCGGGGAGTTTACTTACTTAACCAAAACAAACTTTCCGTCTTTGCCACGCTTGAAATATTTTTGATTTTGGAGGTTTACCACTACAGTGCCCGGTTTTACATGACGCTCTTTAAGCACTTTCTCGACTATCTGCTCTTTAGTTAAAGGGCCTGACTCGCGGAGCACATTGCGGATAACGTCGCGCACGACGCCCTGGGCATAGCCCCACTCTTTAAGCGCGTACATACCGCGGCCAACCAAGACAAAGCGCTCGTCTTTGATAAGCTCGTTGTGGGTCGTGGCTACGTGCGCCGCGCGGCCAAACATCTTCTCTATCAAACTTGCAACTTCCTTAAAGTGCAGCGGGGAGCCGTGCTTTTTAACCGCCAAGTACGCATAGTCGCGCACGCCTTTGGTCTTAACATTGCTGGAACTCGCCTGGCCCCACTCGCCGAGCGGATTTTTGCCGATTTTTTTAGAAACGCGCAGCCAGCGCTTGACCACCTCGTCGTTGCGGTGCTTGTCGTTAATGCCCTGGAGCTCTTTAAGAAAACGATCGATCATTTCGCCTTCAGGAATAAGGTCTTCGTCAGAGAGGCCTTCGTACAGGTCTTTAAGCGCGGTCTCTACTTTGCCGGCCAATTGCGGGTCAACGTACCAGCAACGGTTTACCTCGTTGTCTTCTTTGCGATATTTAAAAGGGTCCCCAAGCACCAAAAGGAAGTAGATGTTGTTCTGCATCGCCTTGTCCTTGGTAATAAAGTTAAGGAGATCGTCCTCGCAGACAATGCCGCCGAGGCTGTCGACAATGCGCTCAAGCTCGGCAAAGGCGCCGTTAGCCTCGGTAAAGTTGGGAGATTTTTTAAGCGCGGCAAGAGCGTGGTTCTCTATCTGGCGGACGCGTTCGCGGGTAATGCCGTAGCGTTTGCCGATAGACTCGAGCGTAACGCGGTCGGGGGAAGCTCCGAGGCCAAAGCGAGCTTCCAATACTGTGCGCGAGCGCTCGGGGAGCGAAGAGAGAAGTTTGCGAACGATTGCCTTGGGCTTGAAGCCCGTCTTGTCGACCTGACCTTCTTTAGTTGCGCTTGTTGTTGCCATAATTTGTATGTCTTAATATATCACACTCTAAGAGCACGGTCAAACTTTGTTCTTAACTACCCTACAACAAAATTAATAACTTTTCCAGCAACATACACTGCTTTACGTTCTTTGCCCTCGCCGAGCCATTTCGCAACAGTTGCATTTGCCCGGGCGGCAGCCAGAGCCTCCTCTTCCGTAGAGGTTGGACTAAGCTCGACCGTAGCGCGCACTTTGCCGTTAACTTGTACAGCGATTAGGGTCACTTTTTTATTTATCTTTGACGAGTCAAAGATAGGCCAGGTGTCCACTGCCCCATCGGGATAGCCGGCAGCAGCGGCAATTTCTGCGGCCATATGGGGCGCAAAGGGATTGAGTAGTTTTAAGAACGGACCGTACGCGGCCTTGGGGATTTCTTTTAGGCCATGCAAGTGGTTCGAGTAGATCATCAAAGCCGATACGGCGGTATTCATTTTAAGTGCCTCGATATCTTTAGTTACTTTTTCGATTGTCTGATGCAAAAGCGTTTCGGTCTGGGCATCCATTGCCACCTCTGCAATCTTTTCCTGCATACCCCACACCCTCTCCAAAAAGCGCCGCACGCCCATCACGCTCTGGGTGCTCCACGCCACCGGCTGGTCAAACGGCCCAATAAACATCTCATAGAGGCGCAAGCTGTCGGCACCAAAGGTCTCTACCAGGGTGTCTGGGCTGACCGTATTGCCCTTAGATTTGCTCATTTTTGAGCCATCTTCGGCCAAAATAAGCCCGTGACTGGTGCGCTTAAGGTAGGGCTCGCTGGTAGGCACCAGCCCCAAGTCAAAGAGCGCTTTATGCCAAAAACGCGAGTACAAAAGGTGCAGTGTGGTGTGCTCCATGCCGCCGTTGTACCAGTCAACCGGCGTCCAGTATTTTAATTTTTCTGCCGATGCAAAAGCTTCTGCATTTTTTGGGTCGGCATAACGCAGGTAGTACCAGGAAGAGCCCGCCCATTGCGGCATGACGTCGGTCTCGCGTTTGGCGGGGCCGCCGCATGTTGGACAGGTAGTATTGACCCACTCGCTCATGTCAGCAAGCGGCGACTCCCCTTCAGTGCCCGGCAAAAAAGTATCGGTCTCCGGCAACAATACTGGCAGTTGGTCCTCAGGCACCGGCACCCAGCCGTCTTTCGGGCAGCTGATCATAGGGATAGGTTCGCCCCAGTACCTTTGTCTTCCAAAAACCCAATCGCGCAATTTGTAAGTGGTAACCATCTTGCCGCCAACACGCGCTGTTATTTCTTTTTTGTCTTCGAGCTCCACATCATAATCACAATGTCCCGCACAGTCTTGATGTTTTTCAAGCATAGGTTCTG
>CAIJVL010000049.1 GCA_903824155.1 Candidatus Adlerbacteria bacterium | reverse complement strand
TGCTCCGCGGGTAGGACTCGAACCTACAACCAACTCCTTAACAGGGAGCTGCTCTACCATTGAGCTACCGCGGAATGTTATTACCCTGGCCACCGTGGCCCGAATACCATTGGATAATAGCCGAAAATAGGCATTTTGAGAAGTTCATGCCAGCGCCATGGGGTAGACTATATAAAGGAGGCATTAACAGATAGCTTTAATTTTTTATGATAGCGCACACCAGTTTGCCGGTTAGCGATTACAAAAAGGCCAAGGAGTTTTACACCAAAGTGCTCGCGACTTTAGGCTATACGCAAAATATGGAGTACGGCGAGGCGGCCGGATTTAACGACGGCAAAAATACGGACTTTTGGATCGGGACCAACGAAAAGGGCGTCGTGCCGACCCACGTAGCTTTTGAAGCTAAAAACAAAGAAGAGGTAGAGGCGTTTTATAAGGCCGCGCTCGCAGCAGGGGGCAAGGATAACGGCGCGCCCGGCTACCGTAAAGACTACTGGCCCGGGTATTATGCGGCGTTCATACATGACGCCGACGGACATAATATTGAAGCCGTTTGGTACGACTACGACGCAAAATAAGCTGGACGCAGGGGAAAATGGATGAAGCTAACACCTAAAGTTTACAGCCGCGCTTGAATATTTGGGCGGCTGTATTTAGTATGAATAGGTATTCATCTAATTTTTACTTGCATTTTACTTTCATGGCTATTCAAAGAAATAAGTTTGTCGCCTCTCCCTTAACCATATCCGAAGTGCTCGAAGGAGCCGGCGCCAAGCCTCTTTTTCCGCTCGAGAGGATGGTTGAGTATTTTGGCGTGATCAATTATGCAACCAACGAGCGCGTGTTAAATAATATTAAAGAGCTGGTGCGCGCCTTTCCGGCAGACACGCTCTACATGATGGTGACTTCGGCCGGCGGCCCCAGCGGCACGGCCATGAGCTTTTACGATGCGGTGCGCTTTGTAGTGCGTCCCATACTTACAACTGTTGGCAGCGGTGACGTAGACTCCTCGGCACTACTTATCTTTTTAACCGGTGAGCGACGCTACGTTACCAAGCACACCACGGCGCTCCTTCACCGGGCGGGGCGCGTGTTTGACGGCGGCAAGCGCGTCACGGTGGGCGAATTGGAATCAATGATGCGTGAAGATACGCTTAAAGATGAACAGTATGCATCTATTGTCGCCGAGCGTTCGCATGGAAAGCTCACGCCGCAAGAGGTGCTCCTGCTGATGAATGCAAATACTACTTTACAGCCCGCAGATTTTGTCCGCTATGGCCTTGCTGACTCGGTTATAGGTTAACCGTTTCTTAATAGTGCATGCGCTAGTGTTGATAGGTGCGGCACACGCACACTTATCAATGTAATTCATTAAAACGTATGGCTAACAACAATAGCAGCCGCGGGTTTGGGTCTATGGACGAGGACAAGCAGCGCGAGATAGCCTCCAAGGGCGGCAAAGCGGCCCACGAAAAGGGCACTGCGCACGAGTTTGACTCGGAAGAGGCTCGCGAGGCCGGCCGCAAAGGAGGCCAGGCACGGCAGGGTACCGGCGTTCCTGACGCAGCCAACGAAGAGTTGTCCAATCTAGGAGACGATTTGGACGTATAACCACAAAAAGCCGCTTCCGTAACCCGGAGGCGGTTTTTTGTATATAATAGATATATGAACTACAACCTAAAGGGCACAGAGGTATCCGTTACCGATGAGTTGCGCACGTATGTGGAAAAAAAGCTGGCCGCGCTTGATAAGTTACTGGTGAGAAGTGACGCGGCGCGCGTTGATATTGTTTTGTCCTATTTGGAAAGCGAAGAGAGACAGTATCACGCCGAGATGACTTTGCACGACGCCAAACACCCGCTGCATGTCGAAAGTTACGGTCGCACGTTATACGAGGTAATAGATGCCGCGTCCGGCGAGCTGGTAGACGAACTGGCCAAGGCAAAAAAGAAGCGCCACAGCAATTGGCGCGAGGGTTCCGGTAAGATTAAAGAATTTATCCGCGGCTGGCGCAATTCTATCTAGCAAAATCCTCATACGGCATTTCCTTTTTACCTTCGGGGATAACGCGGGTTATTTTTAGCTCCCCGTTTACGAACTCGGCATCTTTTATAATGACGCGCTTTCCATCAACCTGCATGTACGCGCGCGGTCCTTTGTCGAAGGCTTTTATCTTTAAAAAGTTTTTACGCGCATCATTGTTCAAATCTATTAATGCATCGGCATCGGTGAATTTTTTAGTAAATGTCGCCTTGCTTTCATCCTGCAGCTCGGGGGTAACTTCGCCTTTTATGTAAAATGGCAATACTTCGGCCAACAAGTTACCGCCTTCGGTCGCAAGCAGCTCTTCAAACTCACTGCCTCGCATCGGCCATGCGTCTTCTTCAAGCTCTACTCTTGCTTGCGCAACGACGGGGCCCGCGTCCATTCTTTCGGCCATTTGCATTACCGACACGCCGGTTGAGCGCTCATCGTTTAATATTGCGGTTAAGGCGGGCGAAGGGCCGCGCAGTTTTGGCAAAAGCGACGGATGGATATTGAGGCTGCCGTGTTTTGGAATATCCAAAATAGTTTTGGGTATTAGTTTTGCATATGCGGCAACCACAAACACGTCCCACTCGGTGTTGGCCAGTTCTGCGACCAGCTGCTCGTCCTTTAACGTAGCCGGCGTTAGCACGTCGATGCCGCGCTCGGCAGCCCATACCTTTGCAGGCGAGGGGGTGAGCATCATGCCGCGGCCCTGCTTTCTATCCGGAGCGGTAATCACCAGCGCCGGCAAAAGACCGTGCGCCTCAAAGGCGTTCAAAACATCAACGGCAAATTTTGGCGTGCCAAAAAAGGCGAATAAAGGTTGTTTAGACATTGGGGTCGTCGGTTAGTTTGGCAGCCTTGTCAATATATAGTATGCCGTCGAGATGGTCGACTTCGTGCTGGAAGATGTGTGCGAGGAGTCCCGAGCCATGATAGATAAATTGATTGCCGGCCTCGTCGTAGGCTTTGACGCTGGCTTTTTCGTGGCGCACCACGGCGCCGTATTTGCCGCGCACGGATAGGCAGCCTTCGGACATTTCTTTTTTCTTGCGTGAGACGCGGATAAGCTCGGGATTGATAAATACTTTGTCGGGCATTTTTGATTTTATTTTTTCATCCCCGCCTCCGCCCGCTTCTTCCTCTTCATCAAAAGCGCGGCCAGCTACGACAAACAGGCGCACCGAGGCGCCTACTTGCGGCGCGGCAATCGCAACGCCGTACTTTTCTTTAACCAGAGACTTTTTCATCTTGGCTATAAGTGTCTTGAGCGATTTCGTGCCGAAATCCTTTTTGGCAATGGGCTTGGCCTTTTCGCGCAAGATCAATGCTCCTATTTGTACGATGGGGTCCTTCATGGGTACTTACACTATACGGCTAAAATAACGTGAATAAAAATGGAAAAGAAAGTGGCCGGTCGACCTGGGGGGAGTCGACCGGCCTTACATGCTGTCTCCGAGGGGGGCAACCAGGGATACAACACGAACCAATACATTAACAAAACAAAACATGGGCGGCCGACCGGCCTGCAATTGAGCGCAAACGCAATACGGGAAAGGTAGATTTTTATACCTTCTTTCCTAGTGCAGCTGCTGCTTCAAGAGCAGACCGGCCGGTTTCGCGAGCGCACCCGGATGGGCGGGGTGATGGGGCTGGGGACCACCGGAGCGCTCAGCGAAAGGGAACAACTGCGGCCACTATAACCCCTTTGCATTAATCTGTCAACTGTCCTCAAAGGACAGTCCATATGCGGTACAATTAGCCTATGGACCATATAAGTGCCCACATTAATGGCTCCGTACCGCCTAAAAAGGGAAGGCAGACCCCCGAGCGCGCGACCGAGCGTGGTGAAATGATGCGGTTTTTTATGGACCGCCTCAACCCCTCGCGGACCCAAAGTGGCCTCCCTAAGCTCACCATGCCGCGCATGGGTCGGCTCCTCGAAAAGATACCGACCAAGGACTTGTACTACCTTAAAACGGTGTGTAGCAACGCCAAAGACTTTTCTAAAAAGTTTTGGTGGGAGATTAATCCCAAAAATCACACGCCCGAGGCCAAGGCAAAAGCAGCCAAACGGTGGGAAGAAAAAAAGTTAGAGTTAAAAAAGCAAAAGTATCGGGACTATTACAACAATTTATAATAATGAACACACAAGAGCGTTTTGTTGTTGAGGGGCTAAATGGCGCGCGCGTGCTGCGAGGCAGCATTGCCGTACGTGGCGCTAAAAACGCCGTTATTAAATCGATGGCCGCGTCACTTTTATTTGCAGACGAGCTTCTGCTTGATAATGTTCCGCATATCGAAGACTTGGATACATTTGGCAAGCTCCTGCAAAACCTGGGCGCAAGCGTTGTGGTAGAGGGCAGTACGTGCACTATACATACGGGCGGAGTCAACAAAACCGAGCTTGATGATACGCTGGCGCGGCGCCTTCGCGCCTCGATAGTCGCCTCGGGCCCGCTCTTAGCGCGCTTTGGCCGCGTTTCCTTCCCGCACCCGGGCGGCGATATCATTGGCCCGCGGCCGATCAACTTCTTTTTAGATGGATTTGCAAAGATGGGCGCCAGCGTGCGCCACGAGGGAGAACAATACATTGTCGAGTCTAAAGGAAAACTAAAGGGAACCGAGATCTTTTTTACTTTCATCAGCGTGACTGGCACCGAGACTTTGATGATGGCCGCAACTTTGGCAGAGGGTACGACAGTGTTGCGCAATGCGGCAATGGAGCCCGAGATTGTCGAGCTGGCCAACTTTTTAAATACCTGTGGAGCAAAAATAACCGGTGCGGGCAGCCCGAATATCACTATTGTTGGCGGTGATTTATTGCACGCCAAGGGCCAAGTAATGCACACCGTGCCCGACCGTATTGAGGCCGGCAGTTTTTTATTGTTAGGGGCGCTTGCGGCCGAGCAGCTCGAAATAACCGATTGCAACCCGATGCATTTGGAAATGTTAATAGAGCTCCTGCGCGAGAGCGGCGTTGAAATAGACACGACCGAAACGACCATTACCATGCGTAAAGTAGACAGCAAACAATTTCATCCGCTGCAGGTGCGTACGCACGAGTACCCGGGCTTTGCAACGGACATGCAGCCGCCGATGGTCGTGTACTTAACCCAGGTTACGGGGGTCAGCAGCATGTTTGAAACTATTTGGGGCGGGCGTTTGGCTTACACGCAAGACCTGGCAAGGATGGGCGCCAAAATAAATTTACTTAATCCGCAGCAAATTAAAATAGAAGGGCCGACGCCGCTTGTTGCGGCACAGCTCGAGAGCCCGGACATACGCGCAGGGCTCGCGTTTGTCATGGCAGCAGCAATCGCCAAAGGTACGTCGAGCGTCGGCAACATCTACCACATAGACCGTGGTTACGAGCGCATAGAAGAGCGTTTGCAGAAAATAGGCCTCAATATAAAGCGCGAATCTGTAGCCTAATTTGTTTATGGGGCGTAAGTCGCGTATTATGTTGTAGCTTATGGCATTTTTCACGCCAAAACTGGGGATCGACTTGGGTACCGCAAACACGCTCGTGTTTGTGCCGGGCAAGGGCGTCGTTTTAAATGAGCCTTCGGTCGTTGCCGTGTCCGAAATCGACCACCGAATTTTGGCCGTTGGTTTTGCCGCTAAAGAGATGATCGGCCGCACGCCGGGCGAGATTGTCGCGTACCGACCCATGCGCGACGGCGTTATCGCCGACTACCGCGTAACGCAGGCCATGCTCCGCTACTTTATTACCAAAGCTTTGGGCAAGTATCAGTTTTTTAAGCCCGAGGTAATGGTTAGCGTACCAACCGGCGTATCGTCGACTGAACGCCGCGCGGTGGTAGAGGCTGCAATACGCGCAGGCGCAAAAAGCGCGTATGTGGTTAAAGAGTCGGTACTCGCCGCAATTGGCGCGGGCATCCCCATTCAAGAGCCGCGCGGCAACATGGTGGTAGACCTTGGCGGCGGCACCTGCGACGTGGCAGTGATATCGCTCGGTGGCATCGTTGCGTCAACCTCCGTTAAAGTGGCTGGAGATAAGCTCGACCATGCGATTGCTGACTATATAAAGAAGACCTACAACCTTGGCATTGGCGACAAGACTGCCGAAGACGTAAAGATCGCGATAGGATCTGCGGTGCCAATGGAGGATGAGCTGGTGGTGGCTGTGCGCGGCCGCGACTTTATATCAGGCTTGCCGCGTACCGTCGAAATTAAAACCAACGATATTGTAAAAGCAATCGGCAAAGAGCTACGCGAGATTATCAAAGCAATACGCGACGTGTTGCAAGAGACGCCGCCGGAGCTTGCGGCCGACATTATCGACCGCGGCATTACGATGACCGGCGGCACCAGCCTTTTGCGAAACTTTCCAGAATTGGTGCTGCGTCGCACGGGCGTAAAAGCACAGGTTGCCGATGATCCGCTTAACTGCGTTGCGCGCGGCACCGGCATCGCCTTGGAGCATCTCGATACGTATAAAAAAGCAATTATAGCGAAGCGGTAAACTAAGGTATGCAGCATCACGCATATATATATGAAGGGTCTCAGGATTTGTTGGAGCCTTTGCTTGCTGACGCAAAAAAACAATTTAATTTTGTAGGGGATAATAATCCCGACTTGCACGTGCTTTCATTTGAGAAGTTTGGGATAGAAGACTCTCATGAGCTGACGCGCAGCGCCCAGCTTAAAAGCGTTTCAGGCCGCTCACTTTTCATCTTGGGAATCGCGTCTATTAATACCCAAGCGCAGCAGGCGCTTTTAAAATTATTTGAAGAGCCGCAGCCAGGGATTATTTTTGTTTTACTTGTGCCGCCCGGCATTTTGCTGCCCACATTGCGTTCACGTCTCATGTCGTACCCATGGCAAGGTCCGACCTTGCCACAGAGTTCAATGGCAAGGTCGGACCTTGCCATTGCCAAGGAGTTTTTAAGTGGTGCATATAAGGCGCGCAGCGCACAGGTGGCAACACTGCTTAAGGATGAAGAAAACACCAAAGAGCGGGTACGAAGCTTTATCTCGGCGCTCGAAGAGATTTTGTATGCCAAGCTAGAGTCGAGCAAGGGTGGTAAGGAATACCGCATGTCGCTTGAGGATATAAGCAAAGTGCGCGGCTACCTGGCCGACCAATCGCCGTCATTAAAAATGTTATTGGAGCATTTAGCTGCCACTTTGCCTGCCTTCAGCTAAATCACAGGTCAGGGGCGTATGGTTGAAAGTGGACTGATCCTGAAACTACACGGAGACTACTGTGATGCGTCTACTAACCCTAGCGGCTCTTTTGGCCGGGTCGTTCACTATGTCGCTTTCTATGTGCGAGGCACAGGCAAGAGGCATGATGACAAGTTATTATGGAGGCAAAGGAGACAAACAAGGCTCGCATACTGCAAGCGGATTTCCTTTTAACCCGAATGATCCGACTATAGCAGCGCATCGCACGCTGCCTTTTGGTACGGTCCTTTGGGTGCATAGCCCCATTACCAACGTCACGCTGCAGATGGTCGTGAGAGACCGGGGCCCTTTTGTGAGATCTCGGCAGCTCGACGTCTCTCGCAAAGCGGGCATGCTGCTCGGCTTGCTTGGGCCGGGCGCTGCAAAGCTTCAAGTAACCTGCAACCATCCTGCCTGCAGTTAATCTGCTCGCTACTTCAAGCGCAGTCCCTCAAAGTACTATTTGGGAGACTGCGCTTTTTTATGCGGTGCCTGTTATGATTCGCTAATGACTCCGGCAAAACTAAAAGAAAGAAAGGCACGCATCACCAAGCTGAGCAAAGCGTTGGCAAAGCTGTATCCCGATGCCGAAATTGAATTGAATTTTAAAAATGCTTGGGAGCTGGTGGTTGCCGTGCAGCTTAGTGCGCAGTCGACTGACAAAAATGTAAACAAAATTACCGAAAAGCTGTTTAAAAAATATAAAAAGTTAGACGACTACGTGCATGCTGGCAATACTGAGAAGGGGAGACGCGAGTTTGAAAGGGATATCTTTGCCTCGGGCTTTTACCATAACAAAGCCAAGAATATCTTGGCCGCGGCCAAGATAATAAAGGAAGAGAACGCGGGCAAAATTCCTAAAACAATAGAGGCTTTAGTAAAAATCCCCGGGTTTGGCCGCAAAACCGCCAATGTGGTGCTGGCCGAGGCACACGGCGTGCTTGCTGGGGTAACGGTAGACACGCATGTGATACGCTTTGTGCAGCGCTTTGACCTCTCGGATTACAAAGATCCCATTCGTATTGAAAAAGATTTGATGGAACTCCTGCCTCAAAAAGAGTGGCGCCTGTTTACCCACCGCGTTATCCACTACGGCCGCTATCTGGCCCCTGCACGCAAGTACGACACCACAAAAGACCCCTTAATAAAAATCTTCCCACCCGCAGCCAATAAATTTCGTGTTTAGAGACGCTTTTTATTCATTTGGTATACTACAGGGATGGCATACGATTTTAAACCTTTTGAGAAGAGGATAGGGGAGATTACTGAGCGTTTGGTTAAGGAACTTAGTGGGGTAAGAACCGGTCGCGCAGCGCCGGCAATTTTAGACGGCATACAGATAGAAAGTTATGGCACTAGAGTGCCGCTTAACAATGTGGCTAATATTTCGACCGAAGACGCGCGTACTTTGCGCATTGCGCCATGGGACATGTCGCAGGCAAAGGATATTGAAAAGGCGATTACGGTCGCTAACCTTGGCGTGTCGGTCGGCATGGACGAGCGCGGCGTGCGTGTCTTTTTTCCCGAACTTACGGGAGAGCGCCGCGTGGCGTTAGTTAAACTTGCAAAAGAGCGAGTAGAGGAAACGCGCATCGCGCTGCGCAGCGCGCGCGACGAGGTGTGGAATGACATTCAGAAAATGGAAAAAGACGGCCTTATGCCCGAGGACGACAAATTTCGCGCCAAAGAAGATATGCAAAAGCGAGTCGATGCCTCCAACAAAGCCTTTGACGAAGCTCTCGAGCGCAAAGAAAAGGAAATCGCAAGCTAAAGCTACTCCATGTTTATTGTCTTTTTTATCTTAATTCTGGTCGTGCTCATCATTGTGCATGAGTTCGGGCATTTTATCGTCGCCAAGCTTTTTGGCATACGCGTCGACGAGTTTGGGATATTCTTTCCGCCTCGTTTGTTTGCGATTAAAAAAGGGGAGACGGAGTACTCGTTTAATTCGCTGCCTTTGGGGGGGTTTGTAAAAATCTTCGGCGAGAATTATGACGAAGGCAAAAATGATCCCCGCAGCTTTGTCTCGAAACCGCGCTATATTCAGGCGGCGGTGATCGTTGCCGGCATCGTTTTTAACCTTATTTTTGCGTGGCTTGTTTTGAGCGTCGGGTACATGGCGGGCCTTCCGACGCCGGTTGACCATGTCGGCTACGGCCAAGTTCAAAATATAGAGGTGCTGGTTACTGGCATATTGCCAAATTCGCCGGCGGATAAATCTGGACTTGTTGCAGGTGACCAGATTGTAAAAGTGCAAACGGCAACCGATGTCTTGGATACCGCAACTCTTAATACAAATCAGCAGGCCTCTGCGGTAACCAATTTTATTACCGCGCATGTTAATGACAGCGTCATTTTGACCGTAGTGCGCGACGGCCAAACCAAAGAATTTTTAGCCCGCGCCGCCGATGGCGTGATTACGGGGCGCAAAGCAATCGGTGTCGAGCTGGATGACGTCGGCACGCTTAAGCTAAATCCGGTACTGGCGCTGGGGCAGGGCGCAATACTCGGCTGGAATATTACTGAAAATACCGCGGTCGGACTTCTATCATTCTTTAAACATATCTTTACTGCGACTGCTAACTTTAGCGAAGTGTCTGGGCCTATTGGCATTACGGTCTATGGCGCCGCGGCTATTAAGCAAGGCTTTGCCGCCGCCGCAGTCCTTACCGCGCTTATCTCAATTAACTTGGCTCTTATAAACATTGTGCCGATACCCGGCCTCGACGGCGGGCGCTTACTTATAATCATTATAGAAGCGATTATCCGCCGGCCCGTGAGCCCCCGCATAGTTATGAGGCTCACGATAGCGGGCTTTGTGCTCCTCATAACCCTCATGATAGTCGTCTCCTACCACGACATTGCCAAACTAGTAGGCTAAAGGCGCTCAAAGGGGCCTTTTGCCCGCATATGGTTTAGCTAGTACAATGTGTGGATTATGCGTCAATCACAGCTTTTTACCAAAACCCGCCGCGAGGCGCCTTCGGACGAGGTTTCTAAAAACGCGCAGCTGCTTATACGCGCCGGATATGTCCACAAAGAAATGGCCGGCGTGTACTCCTACCTGCCGCTGGGCCGCCGCGTTTTAACTAAGATTGAAAATATCATCCGCGCAGAGATGGACAAAATAGGCGGGCAGGAGCTGCGCATGGCGACGCTGCATCCGAGCGAACCGTGGAAGCAAACCGGCGCGTGGGACGGCGTCGACGTGCTGTTTAAGATACAAAGCCGCACCGAAAAGGAGTATGCGCTGGGCCAGAGCGAAGAAGAGATCGTAACGCCAATTGCGCAGCAGTACGCGCACTCGTACAAAGACCTGCCTATCGCGCTGTATCAAATAGGCCAGAAGTACCGCGACGAGCTGCGCGCCAAGAGCGGCATCATGCGCGGGCGCGAGTTCGGCATGAAGGATATGTACAGCTTTCACACCACTCAGGATGACTTTGACCGTTACTACGAAATAGTTAAGGAGGCGTATTTCAAGATCTACAAGCGCTGCAACTTGGATGCCAAGGCGACCGAAGCCTCCGGCGGCAGCTTTAGCGAGAAAATATCCTACGAGTTCATGGTGCTCACCGACGCCGGCGAGGACGATATATTGTATTGCGACAAGTGTGACTATTGCGCCAATGTCGAAGTTGCAAAAAATGCCGAGGGCGACGCGTGCCCCAAGTGCGGGCAGACCAAACTACAAAAAGCCAAAGCAGTCGAAGCAGGCAACGTGTTTGACCTTGGCCAAAAATATCCGAAAGCATTTGGTTTTACCTACAAGGCCGAAGATGGCTCTGATCATTACCCGATAGTCGGCTGTTACGGCATGGGCACGACGCGCCTGATGGGCACTATCGTCGAAGTATTTGCCGACGCCAAAGGAATCGTTTGGCCCGAAGAGGTTGCGCCATTTCGCGTGCATCTTATTGAGATAACCAGTGACAACGCCGATGTACATACCGAAGCGGCCGAGCTGTATCGCGAATTAACCTCGGCGGGCGTCGAAGTGCTGTGGGACGACCGCGACGCTCGCGCAGGCGAGAAGTTTGCCGACTCGGATCTTATAGGCATTCCGCTGCGCATTGTTGTTTCGGAAAAAACTCTGGCTGCCGGCAAGTTCGAGTGCGTCGAGCGCGTAAGCGGCAAAGTTGAACACAAAAGCCTTTCAGAATTGATCGGACGCCTGACCTCGTAGGCCTTTCAGATAAGCCGCGTTCGCACATACCCGTATGCCTAACTTTATTTCAAATCGCCTTTTGCCTCTTCTCTCCAACGATGTTGGTATCGATTTAGGTACCGCTAACACGCTGGTGTATCTGCGCGGCAAAGGCATTGTCGTTAATGAACCGTCGGTTGTTGCGGTTAATCAAAAGACAGGGCAAGTGGTAGCCGTTGGCGCAACTGCCAAAGCGATGCTTGGTCGCACACCGGGGCACTTAATAGCCGTGCGGCCGCTTATCGACGGCGTAGTCTCTGACTTTGAGGCAACCGAAGAGATGCTCGCGTACCTTATTAACCGTGCGCAAGGAGCCTCGCACAAGATGCTGGGCCCGCGCGCGGTTATCGGCGTACCTTCCGGCATCACCAACGTCGAGATCCGCGCCGTGCGCGACGCCGCCCAAAACGCCGGCGCCCGCGAGGTGCATATTGTGGAAGAGCCGATGGCAGCCGCGCTTGGCATCAGGTTGCCGGTGCGCGAGGCGATGGGCAGCATGCTGGTAGACATCGGCGGCGGCAACTCCGACATTGCAGTGATATCGCTCGGCGGCATTGTCCGCTCAAAAAACTTGCGCATTGCGGGCGATAAATTAAATCAGGACATCATTAGCCACGTACGCAGCGAATTTAAACTATTAATTGGCGAAAAAACGGCAGAGAACGTAAAAATGGCGATAGGCTCGGTGCTGGAAGGTGGCGAGCGCCTCGAAGCACTGATTCGCGGCCGCGACCTTATTACGGGTTTGCCGCGCGAGGTCTTAGTGACCGACCAGGACGTGCGCGAGGCGATATCGCAGTCGATAGATTCGCTCGTTGAGAGCGTGCGCGAGGTGCTCGAAACGACTCCGCCCGAAATTCTTTCCGATATTATGAAATCAGGCATCGTGTTGGTGGGCGGCGGCGCTTTGCTTAAAGGGCTCGACCAGCTTCTTTCGCAGTGGCTCAAAGTGCCGGTAATTGTTGCCGACGATCCTTTAAGCGCGGTTGCACGCGGCACCGGCGTTATTTTAGAAAATTTGGACGCGCACCGCGACGTATTCCTCGAAAACGACGATGATATCTCCTAATCCGTTTGACCGCTCACTGAAAAATCGCCGGCGCTCGCTCTGGCAGGGGCCCGTGTCATTGCTTGTGGCACTGGTGCTTTTGAGCGCGGCAGTTATCTACTGGCAAAAACCGCTCGGCGGCGTAGTGTGGCAGCTCGGCGCGCCGGTGTTGCGCTTGCGCAACGCGCTTGCGAGCTCCGAAGTAAGCACACTTACGGCCGAGCTTGCCTCAACAAGTGCGGCACTTGCCGACCGAGACGCTTTGTATAGCCAAAATATAGCGCTTAAAAAATTGTTGGACAGGCCGCAAACTTCTACGCAAGTGCTGGGCGCCGTGCTGCAGCGTCCTCCTGGTTTGCCGTACGATACACTTCTAATTGACGCAGGAGAGGACAGCGGCATCGCCCCGGGTGATCTGGTATTTGGAGGCGGCACGCTGGCCATAGGAGTAATAAGCGATGCATACCCAACTACTTCGCGCGTGAGCCTCTTTTCGGCGCCAGGGCGCACGTATGATGCGCAGGTAGCGCCTAAAGCCACTATAGGCAGCGTTATACCTCTTTCGTTGGTCGGACAGGGCGCCGGATCGCTTTCAGGCGAAGTGCCTGCCGGTTCAACCGCTGCCATTGGAGACCCCGTGGTCATACCAGGACTCAACAATGAAGTATTAGGCAGTATAACGCACATCGATGCACCAAGTGGCTCTTCTTTTGAAACGCTTTATATGCAAATGCCGGTCAATATCTTTTCTTTGCAATATGTACAGGTCCAGACTCATATTTAGCGTTATTTCTTTTGCTGCACTTGCGGCAGGATTAATCCTTTCCTTTTGGCCGCTGGCTTTGCTCGGGCTTTTGCTTGCTGCTGCAACAGGGCAGTATGCCGTTGCAATTGTCATAGGAATCTTTATGGATGTAACGTATGGCGCGCCGGTCGGCCGCTTGTACTGGCTTTCTGTGCCGTTCATGCTGCTCGCTTTCGTGACTTGCGCGCTGCAGTACTATTTGTCGGTGTATTTTCGCAAAGGAGACACAGGATTGCTCTAATTTTGTTATACTGGGCCTATGTCCCTGCCCAGATCTTGGCGCTTCAGAAAGCGGATACGCACCGAGATAGATCCCGACGAAATCCTGCTTGATGCTCAAAATCCAGCAGACTTTGACCGCGACCGCTTTGAAGGCCGTATGGAGCAGCCGCTTACCCGCCGCTCCTTTTTCTTTGCGGGCTGCCTTTTGGCCTTTCTTTCCCTGATATTAGTAGCGCGCGCGGGGCAGCTGCAGATAGCCGAAGGAGCTACCTATGCCAAACAGGCTACTGACAACCAGCTCGAACAAAAGGTAATCGTAGCCGACCGAGGCACTATTGTAGACCGCAACGGGGTACCGCTCGCATACAACGAACGCGCCAGCATCACCGATGAATTTGCGCAGCGCAAGTACTCAGCCTTTCGCGGTGTATCAAATATTGTCGGCTACGTAAAACCTCCCGCTAAAGACTCCAGCGGCACCTACTATCGCGAGGTGTTTCAGGGCGTTGACGGCGTTGAAGAAGCCTATAACAGTGATCTCTCAGGCGTTAACGGCGAAAAGTTAAGCGAGACCAACGCGCGCGGACAGGTGGTGTCCGAGAGCACCGAAAAACCGCCGCAATCAGGACAAAAGATCACCCTTTCGGTCGATGCGAACGTAACGCAGGGCTTCTATGACACGATAGCCAAAATCGCGCAGCAGTCGGGCTTTCATGGTGCGGCCGGTGTCGTGATGAACGTACAAACAGGTGAAATTTTAGCAATGACCACGTATCCCGAATACGATTCTCAATCATTGACCGATGGCGATACGGCAGCCATTAATGCGCTCAATCAAAATCACGATCTGCCTTTTCTTAACCGTGCAATCGACGGGCTTTATTCGCCGGGTTCGATCGTAAAGCCAGTCATGGCTGTTGCAGGCCTCACCGAAGGGGTGATAAACGAAAATACGCAGATAGTTTCGACCGGCTCCATCAGCGTGCCCAACCCATACGATAAAGCGCATCCCAGCGTGTTTAAAGACTGGCGGGTCAACGGCGTCATGACCGTGCGCGATGCGCTTGCGGTGTCTTCTGATGTGTTCTTTTACGAAGTGGGCGGTGGCTATCAAAGCCAGCCGGGTATTGGTATCGATAAAATAGACACCTACTTGCGCCTGTTTGGTTTTGGCACCACGACCGGGCTTGCCAATTTTACCCAGCCCAGCGGCGTCATATCATCGATAGCTTGGAAAGAGGCAAACTTCCCGGGCGATCCGTGGCGCCTTGGCGATACGTATCACACCGCTATAGGCCAATACGGCACGCAGATAACGCCGCTCCAAGCGGTGCGCGAGGCGGCTGCGATAGCCAACAGCGGCAAACTGCTTACGCCGACCTTGATTGCCAGCTCGACACCTCAATTTACACAGCTCAATTTGCCCGAGCAAAATTTTGAGATAGCGCGAGAGGGCATGCGGCAGGGTGTCGTCAGCGGTATTGCAGGCGCCGTTAAGTTCGATTTTGTGCATGTGGCCGCCAAAACGGGCACCGCGCAGGTGGGCGTCAATAACGAGTACCAAAACTCTTGGATGATCGGTTTTTGGCCGTATGAAAACCCAAAATATGCTTACGCTATAGTGATGGAAAAGGGCCCTGCGGGAACCTCGATAGAATCGCCCACTGCAGCGGGTCAATTCTTTATGTGGCTGCAGGCTAATGCGCCGCAGTATTTGCAATAGACTGGGGATAGGATTGACTTTGCCCCATTTTTGTATACACTTATGGCTCATTATGCCTAAAGAAGAACTAATCTCGCAGGAGAAGTTTGAGGAGCTTACTAAGGAATTGGACGAGTTGCGCACCACGCGCCGCCGCGAAGTAGCCGAGCAGCTTGAGTATGCTCGTTCGCTTGGCGACCTTTCGGAAAACGCCGAGTACCAAGAGGCGCGCGAGATGCAGGCTGCCGTAGAGGAGCGCGTCCAAAAACTGGAGTCGATACTTAAAAATGCAAAAATCGTGCGCTCGAGCAAGTCCGACGTCGTCGGTATGGGGTCGAGCGTTCAGGTCACTAAAATAGGCTCGACCGACAAGCATGCCTACACCATTGTGGGCGCCGAAGAGGCCAACATTTTGGAAGGGAAGGTGAGCTACCACTCGCCGCTCGGCAATGCATTGCTTGGCAAAAAGAAGGGAGACGAATTTTCCTTCAACACTCCAAAAGGAGCGCAAAAATACAAAATCTTAAAGGTTGAGTAAAAGTTAGAAAAATAAAAAAAGAAAGACCGCCCGGAAATAAATCCGAGCGGTTTTGCCTAAGCCCATAGCGTGAGTTATCCGAACATGGCCTTGAAAGCCGCTATGGTAATAAATATTACAAAGAGTCCTGCGAAGCCATACCCGGGCCAAGCAGTCTTGTCTCGGTACACCTCTTTCAAAAGAGAGAAAGAGTCATCTCCCAGCTTAGGATACTCTCGCATGTTGTTTCCTTTCTAGCGAAAAGCTGCCCATATTCCCAAAATCATTAGAATTGAGGATATAATGCTGGCAATAATGTATCCAACATCTATTATGCCAGTAATACGATGAGTTCGCGATGAGTCTAATCGCCACTGCAATTTACCGAAGGCTCCGCTCTTGATTTGCAGAGTTGCCTCGATAGTAGTTCCGCGATCAACCACATTTTTTGTTTGTATCATTATGCCGCGTTCAATGCTTCTCCCGCCATAAAGTACGCCTATTGCAACAATGGCCACTACAATGGCAGTAGTCGGATCAATACCCACTGACACATGATCACGCAATGCCCGTATTTGTGCAAAGGGGGAATGCGATGCGGTAGTAGTTATAGAGGCCCGCAAGTACTGGCAGGGATGCGCCCAACACTGCAAAGCGTAAACCCTGCAAAAAGTGAAAATGTGTGAAAAGTGCCGCATATTCCGCCCGCAGATTCAGCAGTCTTTCTTTCTCAGATTCAGATATTTTAGCCACTACGTCCTCCTGTAGGTTTGAATGTGCTTTGGAAAAAATAATAGGCCAGTTTTAAGGAAAAGTCAAGTCTAAATACTATTGCAAAATAAGGGTAAGATGGAGGGAATGTTTTGGGCTGATGAAATTGCAGCTGAGGCTAAGAAACGCGCTAATGGCGACACTATTGTCATACGAGATGAAAAGACCGTATCAGGCAGGGTACATGTAGGTTCGATGCGTGGCGCGGCCATACATGGAGCAATACACGAAACATTGGATGCACAGGGCGTACCCAACACTTTTTTGTGGGAGCATAACGACTTTGATCCTATGGACGACATACCGGTATACCTCGACCGCGAAACATACGAGCCGTACCTCGGTATGCCGCTTAAAAATATCCCGTCTCCCGCGCCGGGCTATGCGAGCTTTGCCGACTATTTTGCCAAAGAGTTTCAAGAGGTGATAGAGAATGCCGGCTTTCATCCGCAGTTTTATTGGGGCAGCGAATGGTACGAGAGCGGTAAGATGGACGATGCTATCCGCAAAGCGCTGGACAATGCCGCTACCATTCGCAAAATTTATAAAGAGGTTTCAGGCAGCGAGCGCAAAGACACCTGGCTGCCGCTCAATGTTATCTGCCCGCAATGCGGCAAAGTAACCACCACAGACTCGACCGAGTGGGATGGCGAAACGGTGCAAGTTAATTGCTACCCAACCAAAGTCGAGTACACCAAAGGCTGCGGCTTTAGCGGGCGCGTATCGCCGTTTGGCGGCAAAGCAAAATTACCCTGGAAGATTGAGTGGCCTGCCAAGTGGATGATCCACAGCGTAACAGTCGAGGGCGCCGGTAAAGACCACTCTACCCGCGGCGGCTCGCGCGACGTTGCGCTGCATATCGCTAAAGAAGTCTTTAACTATGAGGCTCCAGTAGACGTGCCGTACGAGTTTTTGCTGGTGGGCGGCAAAAAAATGTCATCGTCAAAAGGTCGCGGCTCGAGCGCGAGCGAAATAGCAATGCTTATCCCGGCTAAAATATTCCGCCTTGCTTTGCTTGGCAAGGATATTGGCCAGCAATTTAACTTTGACCCGGAGGGTGACACGATACCGGTACTCTATGACCTCTACGACAAACTGTTTGAAGGGCACAAGGTCGACACTGAAGACGATTACGCCAAATTATTTGAATTAATCCATCCCGAGCGCAAGCTGCCAGCCCCTGATACCTTTATGCCGCGCTTCTCGCAGGTAGCGTTTATCGTGCAGATGCCGCATCTGAATCTTGAGAAAGAAATTGAGGCGCTCAAGGGCGCTCCGCTTACTGAGAACGACAAAGCAGAGCTGGCCGAGCGCGCGGAGTACGCCAAAACGTGGATAGAGGAATGCGCTCCCGAGAAATTTGTATTTACATTGCAGGATGAGCTGCCTGAAGCTGCTAAGAACCTTAACGATGCACAAAAAGCAGCACTCAAAGAGCTTGCTACCTATATTGAAAAGTGGACTGCGATGCCAACGGGAGAGGCGGTGCAGCACAAGCTGCACGAAATAAAGGAGTCAGCAAGCATCCCCCCTGCAGAATTGTTTGGTGCGCTCTACCTGGCATTTTTAGGCAAATCCTACGGCCCCAAAGTAGGCTGGTTCCTTTCCGTCTTAAACAAAGACTTTGTAGTAAAGCGTTTAGAGGAAGCTGCAAAGTAATGTGAGCATATAAAAGGCCCGCCAATGGAGGCGGGCCTGCTTTTTATGATAGAGGCTATCGCCGTTCCACTGATGCAGTGAAGCGAGGATAAAGTCCATCTCTGACTTGTAAAGAAGCTGCGTGCTTGGCCTTCCATTTGGGACCGGGGCGTCCGCGCAAATAATGCTTTTCCGGTTTGTATCGTTCATGAGGGCTGGCGGTTAATCGCCATGCGTCTCTGACAGTCACCAGAAAAATCACTGTGATTCTTCGAAGTTTCGCCATTTTACTCTCCTTCTTGAGGTCTTTTGTTGGCGGTAGTGAACAAAGAACGGGGGTGTAACCCTATCTCTGCTTATACCAGACGCGGCTGGGCTTGTAAACTTACCAGTGGTGCATAAAGTAAAGCAAAAGGGCGGCGACTCTTGCGAGTGCCGCCCGTTTTATCTACTTGGCGTGGTGTAGAAAGTCGTGTAGATAGGGAACTGCCAGAAGGAAGATGGTGGTGAGCGCACCGAGGCCCAGAAGGATAACATTGAGCCACGGATTGACCTCGCGGACCACTGAAGTGTCGTATCGAATCGGTTCGATGTCGACCACAGTGACCGTTTTCAGGGTGTCGTTGGTACCGCGCTGAAGCAAGCGGTCATTTTCGGGCTTCCAGCCGGCACTGGTGGGATATCTCCGCATTCCTTTAAACATTGTTTTCTCCTCAGGTTTTAAAGGGCAATTCGTTAATTATCATATCTTGATTATATTTATTTGTCAATAGCTCAAAAAAGCACCTATATAAGGCTATTTTGGCGGCTCTGTACAAACACAAAATCTGTTTTGTCAGGAATGGTTTTTTGTGGATAAGTACCCCAGATAATGGGCTACTGTGGCGTACAATGTTATGTAGTGGGATGAAGTGGGATGGTCGTTGAAATCCTGTTTGCCCACAATACAACTGCATATGCTTATCGGCGAATATCTCCACACTCTTGATAGCAAAAAGCGACTATCGCTTCCGGCTAAGTTTCGCAAAGAGGTGGGGAAGAAGGTCGTAATCACGCGCGGTTTGGATTCTTGTTTGTTCATGTTCCCGCTCTCTACGTGGAAGGAGATCGCACAGAAGCTCCAGCAGTTGCCCATCGGCGGTGCCGATACGCGAGGCATGAGCCGCTTCATTCTTTCGGGGGCGGTCGAGTCGGATGTCGACGGCGCAGGCCGCATCTTGGTACCAGACTTCCTTAAAGACTTTGCAGACCTTAAGTCGCGGGTCGTATTGGCAGGAGTGTCGGATAGGGTCGAGATCTGGAACGAAAAGACTTGGGAAGAGTACAAGCGCCGTATTGAGAAGGGTGCAGACCAAATGGCGCAGACATTGGGCGACCTGGGAATACTGTAAGCATTTTGTAATATGACAACTGAAAGCACACTAAAATCCGGATTGGCTCCTGTTCGTGCGCAACACCATCTCTCTCGAGAGGAGGATGGCGATGATCGCGAGCAGAAGCTAGATCGGATTGTGCCTCAGGGAGGCCACGTGAGCGTGATGCCCAAAGAAGTGCTTGAGTTGCTGGCTATAAAGGCCGGTGACGTGGTTTTGGACGCTACAGCAGGCATGGGCGGGCATAGCGAATCAATGCTTGAGGCGGGTGCTGCGAGGGTTATCGCGTTAGATGCCGATCCTGCAGCCGTAGAGGCGGCTCGCAAGCGCCTAGCGCGCTTTGGATCGCGCGCATTGGTGATTGAAAGCAATTTTAAAAATGCTGCTGCGGCACTTGCAGGCGCCGGAGTGAATGAAATTACTAAAGCGCTGTTTGATCTGGGATGGAACTCAACCCAGCTTATGGCAGGCCGGGGCTTTTCTTTCATGAGTGACGAGCCTCTTAACATGAGCTACGGCTCAACCCCCGCTTCGGGTTTTACTGCCGAGCAAATCGTAAACACCTGGAGCGAAAAAGTGCTGGCCGATGTCTTTTTTGGCTACGGCGAAGAGCGCTACGCGCGCCGCATTGCCAAAAAAATAACCGAAGCGCGCGAGGCCGCTCCTATAACAACCACTGCTCAGTTAGTTGCGATTATTAACGATGCGGTGCCTGCTGCGTATCGGCGCGGCCGCATACATCCGGCGACACGCTCCTTTCAAGCGCTGCGCATTGCGGTCAACGACGAGCTTGGCAGTATCGAAAAGGGCATTTCCGGCGCCTGGGAGATGCTTGTAGCAGGGGGTCGCGTCGCGGTTATCACCTTTCACAGTATTGAAGACCGTGCGGTCAAGCGTCTTTTTGCCGCATTGGCAAAAGAAAAACGCGGCGCACTGGTAATCAAAAAGCCTCTAGCTTCAAGTGCAGAAGAAATAGCAGCTAATCCCCGGTCTCGCAGCGCCAAATTGCGAGTAATAGAAAAAATATGACCTCAACACATGATCTACAGCTCCATATCGAGCGCGTTGCGGTACGGTATCAGCCATACCTCTCCCGCATAGCCGCACTGTTGGTCGTCGTGTGCGCACTTTCGGCATTTTTGTACGGATTCTTTTTGCTTGAAGCGGTTGGCCAAGCGGCCTCGCTTACTTCGGCCGAGCGACAGATACATGATATATCGAGCCAGCTCGGTATTTTGGAAGGGCAGTACCTGGCGGCTACTAAGGAGCTCACGCCTGAGCGTGCGGCAATGCTTGGATACGTCACGCCTGCAAAGGTCTCGACCGTAGTGGTTGGCGCCGCAACGTCTCTCTCGTTTGTAAGCCATTAAACTGCTCATGACTCAACCGCGGTATGTAGCGCGTGTACGGCTTATCACCTATTTTGCCATTGGCATTGCTCTTATTTTAATAGGCAGGCTCTACTATCTGCAGATTATGGAAGGCAGAGTCTATGCGGCCCGTGCTTCGGCGCAGTTTGTCGAACCTTCCTCGCCGCTGACCGACCGCGACTCTATTTACTTTACGGACAAGGACGGCAATCAAATTACGGCGGCGGCTCTTAAAGACGGCTTTACGCTTGCAATCAACCCGACCAAGGTAGTTGATGCCGAGGCGCTGTATCAGTCGCTTAACGTGCTGGTGCCTCTTGATCATAATGCGTTTATTGCAAAAGCAACAAGGCAGGGCACGCAGTACCAAGTAGTGGCGCAGCAATTGCCGACTGACCTGGGAGAGGCAATACAACAAAAGAGTCTTGCGGGAGTTATATTGGCCAACGATCGCTGGCGCTACTATCCGGGCGGGTCCTTAGCGGCGCAAACGCTTGGCTTTGTCGCTTACAGCGGCGACAAGCAAGTGGGCCGGTATGGTTTGGAGTCTTTTTATGATGATACGCTCACGCGCACCGACGATAACCTGTACAGCAACTTTTTTGTGCAGCTATTTGGCGCTGCTAAAAATGTGATAGCGGGGCAGGCAAGTACCGGCGACGTTATTACAACCATCGAACCTTCGGTCCAGGCGCAGCTTGAGCGTGAACTGGTTTCCTACGACAACGTTTGGCATCCGGCTCTTGCAGGCGGCATTATCATGGACCCGCAAACGGGCGAGATTATCGCCATGGCGACCAGTCCGACCTTTGACCTAAATAACTTTGGGCAGCAGAACGACCCGTCTATCTTTGGAAACCCGATGGTGCAAAATGTATACGAAATGGGCTCTATTATTAAGCCGCTCACCATGGCTGCCGGCATAGATTCGGGCGCCATAAAGCCCGACAGCACGTACAACGACACCGGCTGCATTACGGTAGATACCAAAAAGATCTGCAACTACGACTTTAAAGCGCGCGGCGTCATACCCATGCAGCAGATATTAAGCCAATCGCTCAACGTAGGAGCCTCGTATGTGGCGACGCAAATGGGCCCTACCACCATGCGCGATTATTTTATAAACCATTACGATTTGGGCTCTAAAACAGGCATCGACCTTCCGGCCGAACAGGCGGGCCTCATCAATAACATCGAAACAACGAGCCAAAGCCAGGGCCAGGTAGAGTTTGATACGGCTTCATTCGGACAGGGTATTGCCATTACGCCAATCGAGACAGTGCGCGCACTGGCAACCTTGGCAAATGGCGGCAAGCTGGTCGTGCCGCATGTCGCCAAAGCGATACACTACGACAGCGGCATTACCAAAAATATTTCCTACCCGGCGCCAGTGCAGGTGCTTAAGCCCGAAACCTCGCTCGACGTAACGCGCATGCTTACAACCGTGGTCGACACGGTCTTGGACAACGGCAAAGTCAAAATGGACCATTACAGTATCGCCGCCAAAACGGGTACTGCGCAAATTGCCAACCCGGCGGGCGGCGGCTATTATGCAGACAGTTACCTACACAGCTACTTTGGCTATTTGCCATCGTATAACCCAAAGTTCATCATATTTTTGTTTGCGTTTAAGCCGGTTGGCGCGCCATACGCGTCGGAGACCTGGTCAGACCCTTTTATCGACCTGACGCATTTTTTGGTAAATTACTATAACCTTCCGCCCGATCGATAAATACAATGAAGCCTTTTTTAAAAAAACTGACGATCGCGCTCCTTACGCTGGAAGCTCAGGCCGTTATTAAACGTTACAAGCCGCGCATTGTGGCGGTGACCGGCAGCGTCGGCAAGACCTCGGCCAAAGACGCTATTTTTGAAGTGCTTGCGCAGACGTCCGGCGCGCGCGTCCGCAAATCACAAAAAAGCTTTAACAGCGAGCTGGGGCTGCCGCTTACTATTTTAGGAAGGCCCAGCGCATGGAATAATCCATTAGGTTGGATGCAAAATCTCATAGACGGACTCTTTTTAATTACCTTTCACTCAGTATATCCGGAGTGGCTCGTGCTAGAGGTTGGGGCAGATAGGCCCGGTGACATACAGTCGGTTGCAAAGTGGCTGCCGGTCGAGGTGGCGGTCGTTACCCGTTTGCCCGAAGTGCCGGTACATGTAGAATTTTTTGACTCGCCCGAGCAGGTAGTAGAGGAAAAGGCTGCTCTTATAGATGCGCTGGTGCCGGAGGGTACGCTGGTGTTGTATGCCGATGAGAGTCGCGCTGACGATATGCGCCGCCGTGCAGCCGGCAAGCATATTATTACGTTTGGATTTAACGAAGAGGCCGATGTACGGGCTCACAATTTTTCGGTTTTGTATGAGGAGGGGCTGGAGCGTATGCCTATAGGCATACAAGCGCATATAACCGCAGGTGGTTCATCGGTGCCGGTGAGCGTATTGGGCACGGCGGGAGTGCATACGCTTTTGCCCGCGCTTGCGGCCGTTGCGGTAGGCAGGGCGCTTGGCAAAGATCTTCCAGAGTGCGCACAAGCGCTGGGCAGCTACGTGCCGCCGCCCGGCCGCATGCACTTGCTGCGCGGCATCAAGGGCAGCTCAATTATTGATGATACCTACAACTCCTCGCCGGCGGCTGTTGCTGCGGCGCTCGACACGCTGGTGCTAGTGGCTCCACAGGGGCGCAAAATTGCCGTGCTTGGCGATATGCTCGAACTTGGCCGACATTCTGTCGAGGAGCATCGCAAGATAGGCACGTACGCTGCAGCATGTGCAGACCTGTTGGTGACGGTCGGCTTTCGCGCGCGCGATATAGCTGAAGGTGCCCTCGACGCGGGGCTCGACGAAAAGAATATTTTGCAATACGAAGATGCCGACAAGGCCGGCGAAGAGTTGGCGGCAATGGTAGGGCAGGGCGACTGCATTTTAGTTAAAGGCTCGCAAAGCATGCGCATGGAGCGCATGGTAAAGGAGTTGATGGCAAACCCCGAGAGGGCCGAGGATCTTTTGGTCAGACAGGATTTGGAGTGGTCCAATCGATAAGTTGACCTATTGCTTTAATATTGTTAAAACAACTTCAGCAAATTGGTACAAAAGGAGAAGCTGATGGTTCGATCCAAATATAACTCGACTTCACGTGGGGTGCGCGGACAAGCTTTTATTGTAGGGTGCAGAAATCGCATTGCTTTATTTCCGAACTTTCCGGTCGGGAGTGAAGTAAGTTACAGTTGGGACGATACGTCGCTCGGCACCGTAGTCGGCTACGACAAAGACAATGGCCGTCTACTGACAAATCTTGGTGGGTCCCACAATCCCATAGAACTGAAGATCCTCATAAAAAAAGAAGCATGAGCAGAGCGCGCCGCCAGGCGCGCTCTTTCTTTTTGTCCATTTTTATTTTATAGTGCGGTGTACGGCCCTATCGTCTAATGGTTAGGACAAATCCCTCTCACGGATTAAATCGGGGTTCGAATCCCCGTAGGGTCAC
>CAIJVL010000048.1 GCA_903824155.1 Candidatus Adlerbacteria bacterium | reverse complement strand
CGCCGGGTTGGTGACAGTAGTGGTATTGTTGCAGCTATTACCGGTGCAGGTGTTGGTAGTCGTGTTGTCGGTAACGGTAGTCGGAGCGTAGGTCGAAGTGTTGCCGCTGTTAGTAGTGTTGCCGTTGTCCCACGTATTGGTCGGAGTCGAAATAGTAGTCGGCGCATAGGTATTACTGTATGAGGGTGCAGAAGCTACCCCATATCCGCCGCCTACCATGTAACCGCCGCCGGTTGTGTATCCACCAGTCGAGTAGCCGCCGGTCGTATAACCGGTAGTACCGTACCCGCCAGTTGCGTATGAAGGAGTTGAGTATGACGGAGTTGAGTAGCCGGAGCCGCCATAGGTAGGATATGAAGTGTCTACCGTATCGTAGCTAGGGGCAGAGTACGTCGGGTACGAAGTGTCTACCGTATCATAGCTTGGAGACGAGTATGAGGTGTCTACCGGATACGAAGTATCGATAGTATCAAAACCTCCGTCACCTCCGTCTGCCTTAGCAAACGAAAGAGGGAGTACAAGCAACATAAGCGCCGCAAAAGCGATGCTGCCAACTCCGAATTTCTTGATTGATTGCGTCATATACTTATATTTTTTGCACTTATTAATGTGGCTGAAGTTATAGTTGAACCTTGGGATAAAGTCAATACCCCATTCTCTAGCCTCAAATCTTACACTTAAGACTAAGGAATGGAGGCGGAGTGAAGATCACTCCGCCTGAAGTTGTAGAAAGGCTCGAATCAATAGTTGCGCGGGCAATGCCAGCGAGCATAGCCAAACGGTGCAGAACGATCTAGCACATTGTTGACCAGAACGCAGCCAGGACGTGGAGGAGCACGCCTCTGCATGGACTGGAAGGAATACGCGCCTTCGATGCCGCGTTCGCCGAGCATTCGGCGTGCGCGCCTTTGAAGAATCGCCACCTCCGCAGCATCGTCATAGCCACCGCGACGATAGCCAGCCTGTTGAGGTGAAGCATCGTCTGCACTCTGGTCGACTTCCGACTCGTCGTCCTGGATCGCTCCAGGAGCAGGAGGCGGAGGCATCAGAGCTGCCTGCTGCTGAGCACGTCGGGCTTCAGCTGCAAACTCTTCTGCCGTACGCTTGGCTCTGCAATCGCTAACAAAGCGATTGTAACCATCGTCAGGCATCGAGTTTAACTTGTCGATTTCCTTTTGCTTGTCAGCAGAAGGAATCCAGAAGCCTTTGCAGTCGCCGATGGCCCGATCGTAACGAACAGAACCTTTCGGTTCGAGTGCAGGCAGAGGCGCCGACTGATTGGCAGCGACTTGCTTGCGGAGTGCATCGATCGCTTCCTGATGCTTGTTGACTGCAGTACGGGTTTCGTTGATCGCTTGACGATCCTGTGAGATTGCTTCGCTCACGAGAGCATTCTGCGCATACGCGTAGGAGGTGCAGCCGATCGCGAGGAGCACGACAGTCAATGAAGTCTTAATCATGTTCGTAACCTTTCTATGTTTGCCTCTTGTGAGGCGCTGTGAGGGGGAGGTTTTAAGCTCTTACGTTCTGAGTAAAGAATAGCACCCTTGGGTACTCTTGTCAAGTACTACCCAAATATGCCTTTATATGTTGTAAAATAAGGCTAAATTCCCTCTTTGCCTAAAAGAAAAAGCAGAGCCTGGATAGTAACCAAACTCTGCTTAGTATGACAGTTTTTAAGCTGCGTTAGGACATCGGAACGAGCGGCACAAAGGGTTTTGACATGATTTGCTTGAGCCTTTCCATGTCGTCCTCGAACCCCTTGATTGTCTTCGGATCGTGCTTGATGATATCGACATCTTTCTTGACCGCCTTGATCTCCTTGGAATGGACGTTGAGCATGGCGCGATCTTCGTCGACCGCCTGCTTGGTCATCTCGACTGCGTCCTTCAAAGCCGAGAAGCCCTGCTTGATTCTGATCGTCACCTCCGAGTTGGATGCAACGTTCGAGTCAGTGGCTACTGCAGGACCATTAGTCGACGCCGATTCAGTCTGCATTGGCGCTGCTGTTGCGATTGCTTGATTCCCTTCACCGAGGGATCCGAAAACCGAAACGCTGACAACGACAATGAAAGCAAAGACTGCCGCGGTAGAAACTGGCCAAGCAATTTTCTGCCAAGGCCGAAGTTTATTCCACCACGCAGTCACCTTCTGAGCGAGCTCTTCAAGCCGCTCATAGGGGCCGTTGGATAACCCTGGCATAGGCCCAGTCTTCACATCTGTCATATCCGACATAGTCGCACCTTTTTCAGTTGTGGCTCAAGTTGAGCCGTTGGGATCAAAAAGTCTGCAAAGAGAATAGAGTATTATTTGTACATTGTCAATGGCTGGTACAAAAGAAAAAGCAGAATCTGGTTACACCAAACTCTGCTTGTAGTTAGCACTACTCGATAGTCTTCAAAGGCACGAACGAAGGCAATTTCTTCAACCCAGCAGCCAACTCGGCTTCTGCCTCTTCCCTACTTTTCTGCTTAGCCTTGAGGTCAGCCAAATCTTTTTTGATTGAGCCATCATCAGCCGGTGCCTTGGTAACCTCGGTAACCTCCGTCTGAGCTGGAATGCTGAACATATGCACCCCGTACGCCGCGAAGCCGATGATCAAAAGCAACAGCACGAGCAGCGCACCAGTTACCGTCCAAGCAACTTTGGGATGGTCTTGGTACGCCTTCTTGACCATGCCAATTTCCTCAAACGCGACTCGCGGTTCATCTTTGAGCTTTTGCTTGAGCTCGCTGATTTCCTTGTCCTTGCCGGCTACCAGAGCGTCGTTGTCGTCCTTGATTTTCTTGGCCGACTCTTCGACTGACTTTTTATAATCAGCCAAAGCCTTTTTTGCCTCTTCGAGCTTGGTCGTCAGATCTGCAACTTCTGCCGGATCCGCCTGCGGCATATTTTTTGCCGCGAGCAGTGCTGCTTCGGCTTTTTCAAGCAACTCATTTATTCTGGTGAGTTCGGCACTAAGCCGGGTGATTTCTGCAGCTTGAGCCGGGTCGACAATAGTAGCCAGGTCGTTGCCGATCAGAAAGTTCTGTTCGAGCTTTTTTGCCTGCAGGACCCGAGGGTCATGCTTATCAACCGCTACCAACCCTTCGGTCGGATCAAATTCAAACCAGCCCGCTGTTCGCGCGAGCCAGACAGTACGTGTAGAGTTTGCCATCGCGCTTATCCTTTGCTGGGCCACTTTGGGCCGATGAATGAGATAGAACGGGTTCTGCCGGTAGTAGAGTGCAAAAATATGTTTTTGTCAAAGAAAAAACCAAAAGAAAAAGCAGGGAGTTTTAATTCCCTGCTTCATACTCATTTGCCGGCCACAACGTCCGGACACATGTAGGTCGCGACTGTGGAGTTCCGTATTTCGGACCGGACAACCGCAACAACTGCATCCGGACTCTTGGCTAACATAAAACGTCCGTCAACCCTTTTTGCCTCGGCGGTGCTCTGCATCCCTTCGAGCTTCAGAATGTTAGGACACTTGCCTTCCAAATACCGGCGGGCGATACCTTTCCTATCAGCCAGAGTTGCAGCCCAAGCGTGAGCTTTTGCCTCTTGCTTTGGATGCATGACGCCGATTGGGAGTGAGACTTGGCGAAACTGCGCAGACTTATCCCTTTGGGAGGGAGCGGCATTTTGTTGGGCGTACGAAAGCAGCTGATAGCCATTTTCGAACGAATCCGCATTAAGGATGATCCTTGCCGTTTGGACCGGCTGGGGCGATGGAGCTGATTCCACTGTTTGCGCTTGCCCTGCTGGCAAAGCATCAGGTTCGTCCACTTCGACAAATGTCGCAACCGGCTTTATCTGACGCTGCACGCAAAGCGTTGCATATAGCACCGTCAAAAACAAACTGACAATAACTGCAGCTGCCTTGCGCTTGCGTCGCGCGCGCAGCTGCTTCTCTCTTGCCCGCAGCTTTTGATTCAGAACTTGCAGAGGATTCACGGCGACTCCTTTCTGGCTGTGCAGCCTTTTGTTATGAGAACTATTCGGACAAAACTATAGTTCCTTCCGAGGCAAAGTCAAACTCCGTCTAGGCGCCGAGACTGATTACTGCTCTGCGGCGTAGGCGCCGACATAGGTGGCGGTCACGATAAAGCGGTTGCTTTTGGCGGCAAAGGAGTCGCACGTTACCAAGGTTAAATATTTGTTGTCCGAGAGGAGCGGTATCTGGTTGTCATTTTCGTCGGTAGAGTCGGCAACGCGCACGCCCGTGACCGCATAGCGGTATTCAGTCGTGCCCGAGTAGACGCTTATTATCTGCCCCGTCTTGAGGTTTTGTATCCCGTCAAAGGTTTTGTAGTACTGATGGTACACAACCGGCAAGTACGACGAATGGCCAAACAAAAGCATCGTGCCGTTGACGCCAAGCTGGGCTGATGTTGGGTAATGCACCGCGCCTTGCGTAAGAGCATCATCAAGCACGGTAATATCGCTCGAGGTCGGGTTGACCACCTTGATATCAAGACCGATGTCTTTGGCAACAACGCGCACCGGAGCCTCTGGGTTATCGGGGGTCGTTGCAACTGCAGTAGTGTCGCTCGTTGCAGTGTCGGCAGTGGTTGCGGGCAGCGGGTCCGGCGTTGCACCTACTGCCGCCAAAAAAGCGTACGCAATAAAAAAGAATGCCAAAAAGGCGACCGCAAAAGTTACCGGCCGCTCTAAAATCTGCGGGATGATCCCCGCTTTTTTGCGCCTTATGATCCTTTGAGTCATATCGTCGTAATAATTATAACCTGATTTTAAAGGCTTGACAAGGCTCCTCTGCTGTGGTAAGTTTTCCGCGTATGGAAACACACGAAGTTAAACCCGCGAAGACCTCTTTGAAGGACGTGCTTTTACGGACGGTTGCCGTTTTGGGCCTTATCGCTATTTTACTATTAGGTGCCTGGGGCATTATCCAGCTTGCGTTCGCTATCCCATCGGTGTTTAGCAATTTGGGCGGCAGTGTTTCTTCTCTTTTTACCAACTCCACAGCGCCCGCTTCTACTTCTACCAAAGAAGCTATCACCGTAACTGCGCCGGCAAGCATTGCCAATGGTCAAACGCTCGACGTGTCGTGGATGCACGCCAATGCTGCAAGCAACAATCAGTATTCGTACGCAATTTCGTACGCATGCCAGAGCGGCCTCTCGCTCAAGGCTCCCTTGCCCAACGGCAGCTACCAGTCAGTGCCCTGCAATACGTTGTTTAACTACGTAAATGCCAGCCAGCATATGAGCGTTATCCCGAACGTTACTGGCGCAAGCGAGCCCTTGGCCATTACCGTCACAGCTACTAAACTTTCGACCGGAGCAGTAAGTGCACAAGGCACTGCGACAACTAACGTTACGGCAAAGGCTGTAGCGACTACGCAGCCTTCGACAAGCTCAGGCCAAGCCACTACACCGGCTACTTCGACCTCTAAACCTTCCACCACTTACTACCCTGCTGCAACACGCGCAACCTCGCTGTATGGGTACGGCGATTTGGCGGTGCACTTTACGAGCGTTGCGCCTTCAACCGGCACGACGATTATTAAATTCATAATTGAAAATGACGGTACCAACGTAATCCCCGCCGGCTGGACATTTAACGCTACCTTGCCTATCAACGGCAGCTACACGTTTGCCAGCCAGCCGCAGCAAGCGCTCTACCCCGGCGACAAGATCGCCTACACCTTGAGCTTTGCCGGCACCAACGCCGCAACCGCATATCCTTACAACACGGTTAGTCCGTACGGGTATTCGACCGGCTACTCAAGCGGTTACGGATACACGTCGACCGGTTACAACTGCAACGGCTACTCGTGCAGCAATAACAACTACGTCAGCAACGGATATCCGTACAACTATGGTTACGGCTACAATGCCGGCTATCAAACCGCAGTGATAACCATCACCGCCGACCCGCAGAACCTGGTGCCCGAGTATAACAAAGGCAACAATGTTGCGCAGACTACGATACCTCTCTACTAACTCGTTAGTAGAAATAAAATAGACTAGCAAAAAGCCCTCCGTACGGAGGACTTTTTGCTTTTGTATGTTTCCTTAAATATCCAAGGTGGCGGTTTTGGCGTTTGACTGGATAAAGGACTTGCGGGACGGGACGTCATCGCCCATCAAGATGTCAAAGATGCGGTCGGCGTCGGCGGCGTCATCTATCTGCACTTGCTTAAGCACGCGGCGGGCCGGGTCCATGGTTGTCTCCCACAATTCCTCCGGATTCATTTCGCCAAGACCTTTGTAGCGCTGGATAGAAATCTTTGCCTCGCGCTTTTTAGCGACTTCGGGCGAGACCTCATTGCCCTCCGCCTCGTCTTCGGCAGCTGCAGCATCCTCGGCCTCATCAACTACTTCAATAGCATCGGCGTCTTTGCCGAGCAGCTCATTTTTTTCCTGATCAGAATAGACGTAGTGCACTTCTTTGCCGCGCTTTATTTTGTACAAGGGCGGCTGCGCAATGTACACAAAGCCCCCTTCGATGACCGGCCTAAAATGGCGGAAGAAAAGAGTAAGGAGGAGCGTGCGGATGTGCGCACCGTCAACGTCGGCATCGGTAGCGATGATGATTTTGTGATAGCGCAGCTTGGTAATATCGAAGATATCGCCAATAGCGGTGCCGAGTGCCAAAATAAGATGTTTGATTTCTTGGCTGGCGAGCATTTTGTCGAGGCGCGCGCGCTCGACGTTAAGGATCTTGCCGCGCAGCGGGAGTATCGCTTGCGTGCGGCGGTCGCGGCCCTGCTTGCTAGAGCCGCCTGCCGAGTCTCCCTCTACAATAAACAGTTCCGACTCGCTTGCCTCTTTGCTTTGGCAGTCGGCCAATTTGCCCGGAAGTCCAAAGCCCTCAAGCGCGCCTTTGCGCAGCACCGAGTCTTTAGCGGCCTTGGCGGCTTTGCGCGCTTTAAGAGCGAGCAAGGTCTTGCCCACTATCGCGCGGCCGTCTTCAGGATTTTCTTCTAAAAATTCGTTAAATGCTTCGGCAAAAACGGTATCTACGGCTTGGCGCGCCTCCATCGATCCGAGCTTGGCTTTAGTCTGGCCCTCAAATTGGATTTCGCGAAGTTTAACCGAGACGACGGCCGTTAAGCCCTCAAGTACGTCGTCGCCGGTAAAGTTTTCCTCGCTCTCTTTAAGTATGTTGGCTTTGCGCGCATAGGCGTTAAGGCTGCGCGTGAGCGCCGTGCGGAAGCCGGTAATATGCGTGCCTGCCTCGCTGTTGTATATATTGTTGGCAAACGGAAAGACGCGGCTCGCCAAGTCGTCGACATACTGCAAGGCAATTTCGACATCAACGCTGTCCTTTTCGGTTCCGCCCGAAGGGATAAACTCCTTTTCGATATAGAAGATGTTTTTATGCACCGGCTTTTGGTAGCGGTTGTAGAAAGAGATGAGCGAGCGCAAGCCCCCTTCAAAGTAAAAAGTTTGCGACGGGCTATTGGTGAGATACTGGCGAATAAACAGCTCTTTGCCGATGTCGGTAAACTTGATGCTGGATTCGCGCGCGTCGATGATAGTAATGCGCAAACCTTTAACCAAGTAGGCTTGTTCGCGCAGGTGGCTGACAATTTTATCGAAGTCAAACTCCGTAGTAGTCGTAAATATTGAGGCATCAGGCGTAAACGAAACAACGGTGCCATGCAATTTAGAAGAAGCAACCTTTTTGACGGCAGCTTTTTTCTTGCCTATTGCATAGTCCTGTACATACGACGCGCCGTCGCGGTGCACCTCGACGCGCGCCCAGGTTGAGAGTGCGTTGACTACCGACGCGCCCACGCCGTGGAGGCCGCCGGATACTTTGTAGCCGTCGCCGCCAAACTTACCGCCCGCGTGGAGCGTGGTCATGATGGTCTCAAGCGCCGACACCTTGGTCGCTTTGTGTATGTCTACCGGAACGCCGCGGCCGTTGTCGGCTACGCGCACGATGTTACCCGGAAGCAGCGCTACTTCAATATCGTTGGCAAAGCCGCCCATCGCCTCGTCGCGAGAGTTGTCAAAAATCTCCCATACCAAGTGGTGCAGGCCGTCAGGGCCCGTGGTGCCGATGTACATGCCCGGGCGTCGGCGTACCGCCTCGAGCCCTTCAAGTACGGTAATGGAGTCGGCTCCGTATGATGATTTTTTCTCCTTAGGTTCCTTAATTTCTTTAGCTTTAGCCATGGGGTTTGGGTTGATTTTGACAATAAGAAAGCGGCCATATAATGAGCCAAACTTTACCCATTTAGTATACCAAAAAATGAGGTATTTTGGAAGCCTAAAAACAGCCAATCTTCTTATATTATTCTGACGACAAATCGTCAGAATGTCTTGCTAAATAAGGCTTTTGTGGTAGCGTGTAATCAGAAGTAACAACCGTTGAAAGGATAGTAAAATGAACACCATACTTAGGGTGCTCTTGGTAAGCTGTCTATTGGTAGTTGGCGCAGGGCCAAGCGCCAATCAGACGATCGCGGACAAAGACTTTGAGGAACTTATGAGGGCGATCATGCTCCCCAGCTACCTCGATCTGCGCGACCAAAACCTTTATCTCCAGCTCGCAGTCGGGCCGTGCGGAAATCCCTGTACTGTAGAAAAAAATTTTGGCGGGAAGGTGTGGCTCTTTAAGGACGCGGCCAGCGATGTATTGAAAAGCGAAAGAAATCTTCTGGTCATTAATGGCGAATGTGCATCGGCCTGCGCGATATTGGCCGATTTCGCACGACCGCAAGTATGCATTGCAGAAAATGCATACTTTGAATTCCACCAGGCCTATATCCGCCTTAAAAAACGAACAAAGTACACGGGACCGCAGCCGCAATCCAAAGACATCGACCGCTGGGTGAGGCTGCAACCGCGCGGCTATCCGAAAAAGAGTTTTACGAAAATGCCTTTTACGGTCGCCAAGCGATTTTGGCCAGTATGTGAGCTTCATCCGCCGCTTCCGCATCCTGACCCTCGAGGAAAAATAACAGCGACCGCCGAGTAACATCGGCGGTTTACTTTTGTCTTGCGCAATCTTCGAACCACGTTATGCTTGAGGCTGGAGTTCACTGGCAATTCATCTTTCACCAGAGGAGGTTGGCATGCAACTGCGTCAGGCACTACTTGCTTTGTTCATCTCGCTTTCTTGGGCGGTATGGGAGCCGGCTTACGCGACGGTGCACATCGCTGATGACTACGGCGGACGCATCGGCGAGTACGTCGACAGATTCGAAGTCGTCCGCAATTCGGGCGAGAATGTCATAATCGACGGCCTATGCGCATCGGCCTGTACTATCGTCTTAAGCAAAGTACCGCGTGAACGGATTTGCGTGACGCCGCGGGCCAACCTCGGCTTTCATGCGGCATGGGATCTGGGTAACAACAAGTACGGCGCGCCTGCGGCCATCACCAATCCCGAAGCGACACAGATGCTGTACTCGATGTATCCATCGAAAGTACAGCATTGGATAGCCGCACGCGGCGGATTGACTCCGCACATGATCTTTTTGCGCGGCAAGCAGCTAACCAATCTCTATCGTCCCTGCACTTTGCAGACAGACACGTTTGCCGCACATTCTCTGTACTGAACACAGAAACCGGACCACCAATCGTGGCCCGGTTTTTTCTTTTACAGGGAGAGCATTGTCAGCGGTTGGTTTCGTGGTACTGTATATTGAGACTACAGTACCAACCACCTTCAACCAAGGGAGAGAACAGATGAAGATGCCGTTTGGAGCAGAGTATGTCCGCATGCAGCTGTTGCTAGCACGCGCCGACAATTGGTTTGACCAACCGCTAGCTCTGAAGCAATACATGGATGCGGAAGCGGCCAAGTACAAGCCGAACTTGTTTTGGCAACTCAATGAAATATTGCCCGGCCTGCCCCGAGTGCTGTGCGTCATGGCGAACGTCGTGATACTTGTGTTCGGTGTCACATTACTTCCCGAAGCATCTTCCGGCGGCAATCCGATTCCCAGTATCCTGTTTGCATCTGTTTTCCTGCCGGCGTTCTACTTGCTGGTATGGGGAAAGATGCGCGAGCCAGCACGATGGAACAGCTATCAACTCGACGGCAACTATTACCGCAGCCGCGCACTTGGGAGGGACGAGCATATCCCCGACTTCGCGCACCAACTGACCTTGGGTATCAAAGCCAAGATCCCCGAAGCGTGGTTTGTCATCCGGGCGCTTGAGCAGCGTAAGACCAACCTCGACCCGGTGCTCGTCTGCATCGTCGACAAGGACCAGTATCCGGTCAAAGTCTGGCGCTCGAAGGACGAAGTCGTCCTGCCGCCAAACTAAACATGGCCGAAGTTCCAAGCACAAACGCCGCGCAACTGCGCGGCGTTTCTCTTTTCTATTGCCACCATTAATTTTTATGGTACTGTTCAGTTGGCAGTTCAAGTTCTTCCACTGCTCCATTGCAACCCCAGAGGAGATACCATGAGCCAGCTTCAAAGCCGCCTTGCGCTGCTTGATCAGCAGATCAGCTTTACCGCCCTGCTTCACGTCGCCGGTGCGGATATCTGGAAAGACGAAGATATCAGGGCCTACATGGACAAGGTTCACAAAGAGCAGCCGGTCGGCATCTTGTATCGGCTTTTCGGCGAACAATCGACCACCGTCAACTTCTTCATTTCTCTCATCGTCGGGACGTTTGCCTATTGTGTCACTGCTAGCCTGCAGACGCATTTCGATCACAAGCCCGACCAGTTCACCATGATTGTCGCGCTGTGCACTTTCGTGAAGACTTTCTGGAATCTCTACCGTCACTACGAATACGGCCCCTTCGACTGGCACACCAACCCCGTCTTCGATATCCCGACTGGCATGTACTGGCGAAACTGGAAGCAATTCTATGTACCGCAAGGTGCGCTCCTTCTTATGAAGCGAGTTAAGACCGTCGTTCCATATGCGGAATTCGCCGTGTCATTCATCGGCAGCGATCCGGTGCTGTGGTGCTCGGATCACGACGGCGCAAAACGTGAGTCTGTCGCCATCCGCGTATGGGACGAGGTCAACGGCGTCGAACTGTTTGTACCTGCGCCCCGCTAACAACAACGCCGAGCTCTCACGAGCTCGGCGTTTCTCTTTTATTTTTATTTACCTTATTTCAAATCCTTTGGCTTTGAGCGCTGCCGAAACCTTTTCCATTATCTCATTTGCTTCCACTTCGGTGAGAGTCCTTTCAAACGACTGGAATATCAGCCGGAACGCGAACGAAGTGCGCCCTTCTTTGCTAAACGTATCAAACAGGTCGACTTTAACACACAGTTCTCCTGCTTCTTTTTGTATTAATTCTTTAACCTCATCAGCGTTAGTGCCCGCGGGAGTCCACAACGCAATATCACGCACGATGTACGGATATTTAGAAAAGGTTTGATAGCGCAGGGCGGTAGAAAGCGGAAGTTGCTCATAGGTGGCAGGCTCTGTGTTGCCGACCAGCTCTATCTCCACGGGCTTTTCTTTTTCACTTATGGTGCCAAGCATCGTTGTCTCTTTGCCATCCTTCCATATAGTACCTATTTCAAACAGTTTTATTTCTTTAAGACCAAGCAGCTCTTTACTGGGCTTGTTTTTAGCAAGCGCGTCAATTAAACCGGGCAGCAAACTCGCGCGCAAATACGGCTTTACGCCGTCTACTTTATTTAAAACTACACGCTCGCCCTTGTCGGCAAAGACACTCGTAAAAACCTCACTGTAACCTTTAGCCTGCCACTCTTCGCGCGCTGCTTCGGTTGCATAAAACTCTTTATTAACCTCTGGATGAGTATCAAGCGGCGGCAGCTGCACGCCTTTAATTTGCTCGTACCCTACAATGCGCACGACCTCTTCGACCAAGTCCTCTGCAATGGATATATCCAAACGCTCGTACGGCACTTGCACCTCAAACACGCCCGACTCTTCTTTATACCCAAATCCGAGGCGTGTAAACACGTTAGCGATATCGGCGCCCGTAAGCTGCGTGCCCAAAATTTGATTTACCTTCTCTACCGTCACGCTTGCATACATCGGCTTTTGCGGCTCGGGGTATACATCAACAAAACCCTCAATAGTGCCGCCGATTTGGTGCTGGATAAACTCGAGCATCCCTTCCATGCCGCGTGCGCACAACTCAGGCGACAGCCCCTGCTCGTAGCGGCTGCTTGCGTCGGTGCGCAACTTAAGTGCCGCCGCTGTTTTGCGCACGGACACGCCATCAAAGTTTGCAGACTCAATAACAATATCTACGGTCGATTCATCAATCGCTGCCGGCATGCCGCCCTTTACGCCGGCAATGCCTACCGCTTTATCATTTGCGGTAATCACCAGCATCGAGTCTTTAAGCGTGTACTCTTTTTTATCGAGTGCCATTAGTACCTCGCCCTCTTTAGCGGCGCGAACGCCGATGTTAAGACTGCCGAGTTTTTTTGCATCAAACGCGTGCAAGGGCTGCCCGGTGTTAAACATTACAAAGTTAGTTGCATCGACGACATTGTTGATTGAGCGCTGTCCTATCGCCTCAAGCCTTTCCTTAAGCCATTGCGGGCTTGGGCCAACCTTAACCCCTTGTATGTACCCCGCCATATAACGCTTGCACAAAGGTGTATCGATTTT
>CAIJVL010000047.1 GCA_903824155.1 Candidatus Adlerbacteria bacterium | reverse complement strand
GCCGCGTCTGCAAACTCCACCAGATCAACGCCGGGAGCGGGAATAAATTCTGATGCCTGGCGATTGCCGAGCGTAATGGTGCCTGTCTTGTCTAAAAGAAGAACATCAACATCGCCTGCCGCCTCTACCGCCCGGCCGCTCATCGCGATGACATTTTTCTGCACCAGCCGGTCGATGCCCGCAATCCCAATTGCGGACAGTAGTCCTCCTATTGTCGTCGGAATAAGGCACACCAGAAGAGCCACAAGGACTGTTATAGAAAAGGTTACCCCGTCGTACATGCCCATGGGCAAGAGCGCCATGATGACGACTACGAAAATAATCGTAAGTGCTGCAAGCAATATAGTGAGTGCGATTTCATTCGGTGTCTTCTGTCGCTTAGCCCCTTCCACCAAGGTGATCATGCGATCGAGGAAGCTCTCGCCTGGGTTGGCAGTAATCTGCACCAGGATTTGATCCGAAAGCACTTTGGTGCCACCGGTGACCGCGCTGCGATCGCCGCCCGACTCACGGATGACCGGTGCTGATTCTCCGGTGATGGCAGACTCGTCCACAGTGGCTGCACCCTCAACAACTTCCCCGTCTCCGGGAATAATTTCTCCTGCGACTACTCGCACATAGTCACCCTTACGCAACTCTTCAGCCGACACCTGTTCAATGGCTTTAGTTTGAAGGTTATACCGCATTGCGAAAAGCTGAGTGCGCGACCTGCGGAGCGCATCTGCCTGCGCCTTGCCTCTGCCCTCGGCCATGGCCTCGGCGAAATTCGCGAACAGGACTGTAAACCAAAGCCATAGTGCTATTTGGATTGTAAAGCTCTTGGGCTCAGTACTGACGAATATTTCTACCGTTGTGATGAGCGCTCCTACCATAGTCACGAACATGACCGGATTGCGCACCATCTTGCGAGGATCGAGTTTCACGAATGCATCCTTGACCGCTGGGAGAGCGATTTTCAGATCAAATAGTTTTGATTGAGTTGCAATAGCCATATTAGTAGAGGGTTCCTGCGTGCATTAAGTAATGTTCGACGACCGGACCAAGCGTGAGTGCAGGCACAAATGTGAGGGCTCCTACCAGCAGAATTGTTCCGATCAAGAGGAGTGTGAAAGTAACGCCTGTCACCGGAAACGAGCCGGAGCTTTGCGGTACGAGTTTCTTTTGCGCAAGCGAACCGGCGAGTGCGAGAATAGGAATAATCATGAAGAATCTGCCGAAGAACATGGCGAATGCGAGGGTCGTGTTGTACCACGGCGTGTTCGTCGTAAGCCCTGCAAAGGCACTCCCATTATTACCTGTTGCGGAAGAGAACGCATAGAGCATCTCGCTGAAGCCATGCGGCCCCGCATTATTGAGCCCTGCTAACCCCCATGAACTCACCGATGCCCATGCGGTGAAACCGAGAATACTGAAGGCTGCAATGAGAATGAAGAGCATAGCTACTTTTACGTCATAGGCTTCGATTTTCTTGCCCAAGTATTCGGGCGTTCTGCCAATCATAAGGCCTGCGATAAAGACAGCGAGAACAATGTAGACGATCATCCCATAGAGGCCTGAACCAACGCCTCCAAACACAATCTCTCCAAGCTCCATGTTTACTATTGGTACAAGGCCGCCAAGCGGAGTAAACGAATCATGCATTGAATTGACCGCCCCTGTTGAAGTGTCCGTGGTGACGTTTGCAAATAAGGCGGAATCAAAAATGCCGTATCGCACCTCCTTGCCCTCCATGTTTCCGTCTTGTACTGCAACGCCTAAGTTTTGATGTATCGGGTTACCTGCTTGCTCAGAATGAAATGCGATGAAGAATCCGCCAAGGCAGAGAATGAGCATCGCGCACCAAACGGCCCAACCATGCCACTGATTTTTGACCATGCGTCCGAGGTAGTACGTAAGTCCGCTTGAGATAGCGAGGATACTGAGCATCACAAAGAAGTTTGAAAGCGGCGTCGGATTTTCGAATGGATGTGCCGCATTTGCATTGAAGTATCCCCCACCATTTGTTCCGAGGGTCTTTATTGCTATCTGGGAGGCAGCCGGACCTTGGGGAATGGTTTGCGTCGTGATTCCTTGAGATTGATCAACGACGTGAGCGGTCGTGTACGAATGGAAGTTATCAATCACGCCTTGAGAGATAAGGAATACGGCAAAGATGATTGCAAGAGGAAGGAGCAGATAATATGTCACGCGGACAACATCTGTATAAAAATTGCCGATGGTTTGCGCGGAGTTCCGTGCAATTCCGCGTACAACGGCAGCGGCTATCGCAATGCCGGTCGCCGCCGAGAGGAAGTTGTGGATGACAAGCCCTACCATCTGCGACAGATACGACATGGTCGTTTCTCCACCATAGCTCTGCCAGTTGGTGTTCGTGGTAAAGCTGACGGCGGTATTGAAGGCTAAATCCGGGCTCAGGTTCGGAAAGTGCTGCGGATTGAGTGGGAGATAACCCTGCGTACGAAGGATAAGGTAGGTAAAAAGCAGGGTAACGCAGCTAAAGATAAGCATCGAGATCGAGTACTGTTTCCAACCCTGCTCCTTTTCCGGGTTAATCCCCAAAACGCGATAGGTTAATTTTTCAAGCGGTTTGAGAAGCCAATCAAGAAAAGTCTTTCCGTTTACGTCCAAGACACGCATGAGGTAAAGGCCCATCGGCTTCGTGATGAGAAGCAGTACCCCAAAGAAAACGATAAGTTGTAGCCACTGATTTATATTCATACGTTAAAACCACTCGGGTCGGATCATCGACACAAATAAATACGCCAGAATCAAAACTGCAACGATGCCTATAATTAAGGTTCCCATGTAAGTTTAAAGTTTCTCGCACGCTTTCACATACAGCATGGAGACCGCAAAAAAGAGAACCGTAAGGCCGACAAATGCCAAATCAATCACAAAATAATTATAGGACAAAGTTTTTATATGGCAAGGTTGACCAACATTTGAGATTGTCCTCTCGTTATTGTCAAAGAAATCGATTAGTAGCTTCAGTATATTAGCGGATTAATGCGGTCACTCCATCGATGACGTACTGAACCGCAAGTGCTGCCAATAGTACCCCGAGCAAACGCGAAAGAACGATGTTGCCGGTAATACCTATCGCTTTTGAGATACGTTCGCTTGCGCGGTACGAGCTGTAGCACACAGCGCATACTATACAAATTACCCCAACCAATATAACGAGAGCCCCAATATTTCCACCAGTACGACCCGCGCTTAATATAACTGCTGTAATAGCGCCGGGCCCTGCCATAAGAGGGATTGCCAAAGGAAAGGCCGCAATATTGCGGGCTCGCTCCTCAACCGCCTGCTCGGCGGTTTCTGACTGTCGCTTTATATGCACATCGAATACCATTTCGAACGCAATGGAAAAAAGCAGCAGACCTCCTGCAATGCGAAAAGCAGGAAGCGAGATGCCGATCGTATTGAATAGCCAATCACCACCTATTGCGGCGCCTATCAGTATCGCTGCCGCGATTAAGCTGGCCCGTAACGCTATGTCCCGACGCGCCTCAGATGACATCCCTTCCGTAACAGACAAAAAGGCAGGCACGAGCCCGACAGGATCGACTACGACAAGCAATGTTACAAAAGAAGCAAGGAGTACCGCGAGCGACATAGCTTACACAATACCACCGTATATGCCCCATCCAAAGTAAACCTCTAAAGCTCTCACGAGGGAGATTATTTTTTGGTCTTGTTGTTCTTTAGACATTTTTTAATTCATCTGTTGACTATTAATGCCAAATGAATATTTTTATGGTATTGTCTTGCCAGTTCAGTTGCCGCTTGCGGCATTACGTGGAAAGGAACTCTGATGTCAAAAGAAGATTTTGGAAAAGGCGTTGTGTCGCCTCACGGTCCGGGAAACGGTGATTTCAGGAAAATGCTGTACGGGGTAGCTGCGGTTCTTGTACTCACTGCCGTCTACGTTCTTTTTTTTCGTGGCCACCGATAGCGTCAAAACCGCCGGAGATAAATTTCCGGCGGTTTTTAATTTGCTTGTTTTATTCCCGCTGATAAGTGCCGACGAGTTCCGCCTGTTCAATGATATGGCCGTCGATCTCTTCCTCGACATCCTCGGCGGTTGAGTCTTGCGGTATGGAAAGCTCGGTGTCGAGCGCAAAGAGCCTAAAGCGGTACCTATGCGCCCCTTGTGGCGGACACGGCGCACCCCAGTGATATGTGCCAAACGAGGTCTTTCCCTCGATCGCCCCGGGAAGCGGCTTATGCTCCCCTATTAATGTTGTGTGCGGATGGATATTCCATACGAGCCAGTGCAAAAAATTTTGATCTCCGTCTTTAGCGTCGAGATCATCGACCAAAAGAGCAAAAGTGCGCGTAGAAGGTGGCGCGCTGCTTATTTCAAGCGGCACACGAGCGCCTTCACCATCGCAAGTATAGTGGGACGGTATCTGCTGATTATCTTCAAAAACAGGGGAGGTTAATTTCATATACCTACTATACCAAAGCTTTACCGGTATACCCAGCGTAGCGGTCGCCGAAATCTCCCAGCCCCGGCACAATCATGCCCCGGGCGTTTAGTTTTTTGTCGAGAGCCGCGAGCGTAATATTTTCTTGCGGTATATGCCGTGCCAGGCGTGAAAGTCCTACGGACGCGCCAATGATGCCAACAAAATATATCCTTTGGGCGTCTGCGCCGCGTTTAATAAGGCGCTTTATTGCTGCTTCTGCAGAGCCTCCAGTTGCAAGCATCGGGTCAAGGATAATCACGACGCTTTTTTTTGAAAGATGCGGCAAATTTTCGTAATACCAGCGCGGCGCAAGCGTCCGCTCATTGCGCTTGAGCCCTAAAACGCCGACTGAAGCGTCAGGAAACTCTCGCGTAGCAGCCGCAAGAAATGCTACGGCAGCGCGCAGGATTATCACAACGGTAATGTGCTCTGAGGATACGCGTCTCTTACGTAAAAGTAATTTCTGCTTGCGCATAAGGATGCTACAGAGCTTGCCGGCCGTATTGCGAAATTGCGCAGTACCGGTTGACCTATCACGCAGTATGTTGAGAGACTCATTCATTGTAATTGCGTTGTAACAAACTGATAACTTCCCTGTCTTCGACCTGTTCAAATGATTTATAGTGGGCCCCCACTGCCCCTACAAACTCTTCCGGCGGCTCAAGCACTATCACTTCATCAGCGCCTTCGCTGGTGAAAGCGCGTAAGAACCCCGACGCAACCGGAACGGCAACGATTATTTTTTTCGGATGTTGCGCCGCAAGCGAGCGGACGGCAAGCCGCATGGTGAGGCCGGTTGCAATACCGTCGTCAACAACGATGACTATCTTATCGGCAACCCTGACCGGCTTTCTTTTCCCGCGATACGCTTCTATACGCCGCATTGCCTCTTGCCGTTGCAGCTCAATCTCTTTTTTTAACCACTCTTGGTCTACGGCACTAGCCTCTTTGTCGCAGAGCAGCATGCCTTTTTCATCCACCGCGCACAGTGCCAGCTCAGGATCGCCCGGGTATCCGACTTTGCGTACCACGACAATGTCAAAAGGAAGCTCAAGGGCTTTTGCCACTTCATACCCGACTACGACGCCGCCGCGCGGGAGCGCCAGCACAATCGCCTCTTGCCCGCGATACGGCGCAAGCCTCCTTGCGAGCTGTTTGCCGGCGTCCGTTCTGTCCTTAAACATATCTCTAGCTTACACAGTTACGGTCATGCCGTATATACTTTTTTGTTTATTCGGCCAAAGACCCTAGTTTGGCAACTTTGCGGCGCCAGCTGTTTATCAGCCACTCGGGCGGATTGTGGTCGGTAGGACCCATGCGCGACACTTTGGTTTTAAAGCCGGCAAACCACAAAATGCCCATTTTAATTTCGTTGGTGTAATCGCCAAAAAAGAGCCAGATTAAAAACGGCTGCGTGCCCGAAAGTACGAACACGCGCGCCGACTTTTTGCCCATCATACGCTTCCATACGTGGAAGTGTCCGCGGATGCCCGTTTTGTAAAATCCAAACGCAAAACCCGGCAGCCACATGCGGTCAAAAAGGCCTTTGAGCAAAGCGGGCATGGTTGACCACCAATTGGGATACAAAAGCACAAAATGATCGCACCAGTTAATTGCTTCCTGCAGTTTAATAAGGTCGGGTTCGAGCTTTTGTATTTTTTTGTAGCCCTTGTGGAGTATCGGGTCAAAGTCCATATCGCCGAGCTTAAACATCTTTACTTTGTGCCCGCTCTGCTTGGCAGCGTCTCGGTAAATTTCAGCAAATTCGCGCGAAAGGGTTGCGCCCGAATCCGGATGCCCGAGCAGTATGACAATTTTCTTTTTTGAATGATCGCTAAAATATCCCATACAATTTTTACTGCTTGAGTTGATCGGGTGATTTAGGCATGACGTTTAAACCCAGTTTGATTTCAGGAGCCACAGTGGGTGCGGCTTGCGACAACTCTTCGGGCTTTTGCAAAACTGGCGGCTGACCGTTTGCTTTTGGTATGCCGGCTGCAGGTATGGGCGTTGCAACGGGCGCTACGGTCGTTGAAGCGCCAGGCATAATAATCGGTATTGGCTGCAAGGGCGGCACCTGCGGCAAAAACGGCGTATCGGTGGCCCTATTGGCCGGCATTTTTTCTATCGGCGGCGCAACGCGGATGATAACTGGTGCAGGATCGGTTTTGATTTGTAGGGCAGGCATTGGGGGCGGCAACGGCACTTTTACTTCAATAGGCGCTAGCGCTTCGGGCGCCGCTACCGGCAGCGTCTTCGGCACGGGGTCAAGTCTTATTTGTTGAAATTGCTGCGGCTGTGGGGGTGGAGGAGGAACAGGCTGAGGTGCGGTGGCGGCAAACAACTCTGGCTTTACAGGAGCTTTTGCAAAAAAACTAAAATTAAAAAATGGCTTGCGCGGCGGCTTTGGCGCTGGCGGCTTTGATTTTTGCAAAATCATCGCTTCAGAGCTTTTACCAATGGGCGGCGGATGCACCCGCTGGCGGTTTGAAAATACAATCACGTACCAAATAAGGTTAAAGCCCACGAGCCATATCGCCCATAGAGTCAAAAAATTCATCCACGAAGTAACGGGTGCCAAAATATGCACCATAAAAAGCGCGTACCACGTGCCTCCCAGTAGCCCTTCGACAAACGTTTCCGGCAGTACGTGCAGTAACGCCGTAAGCACAATCACTGCAGCAATTAAGAGAGACTTAAAGAGGTACGTCGACGTCATAATTGTGGCACCCTGCCCTGCCAACGCATGCAGCGCGGTAATAGCAACACCCGAGAGCACTATAAGTACCAGCGAGACCCATAGAGTGCTTCTGGTAGCGCGCAAAAACTGCGCTTCAGTATCATCGATAGTGCCGTCGCGCATGGCGCTGACATACGCGACAAGCATGATAGTTTGCGCGCCGAGGCCCAGCGCTATGCCCAACTGTTGCGCGCAATATAAAAGGAGGTTGATAAGCTCAACATCAAAGATCATGCAAAAATTGTAGCATGGAATAAAATATTCAAGTTGCTTACTGCACGATTATCACCTCAGACTTTTGCGAAATAATTTTACCGCCCGGATCTTTGCTGACAAAGGTAAGCGTATAGTGATGATTGGCGCTCCAATGCCAGCCGGAGAGGTCTACTAACGCCTCTTTATGCGGGTAATCAGTGCTGCTGTTGCCCATTTGGTTAAGCGCGCCGCCGTCTACCTGCCAATACATCGAGTACTGTGACACGTCATAGTTGCCTACGTTTGCCTTAAAGGGCTGTATGCCGCTCACTGGGGAGCCAGATGAAGGCCACCAAATGTTGGTGTTGGTTGGCCCAGCAGGCGGAGGAGTGGTATTTGGAGGAGGGTTTCCGCCAGCTGGCGGAGGAGGAGGCGTTGCAGAGCCGCTTACGGTAATAGTTGCGGCATTGTCATTCCACGTATACTTTTGCGACCAGTCACCGCTAAACACGCCAACGGTTATGCGATACTGTCCTGCCGACCCTGCGGTCCAGTTGGCCGTATAGTTTTGCGAAGCTGCCGCGCCGATATTTTGATTGCTAAAAAATTGCTGGAACACGCGTGCATTACTGCTGTTGTACACTTCCACATCGACAATTGCCGAGGAAAGGGCCGAGCCGGTATTTTTAACGTTTGCCGATATTGAAACCGCTGCGTTTGCTTGCGGAGTGCTTGGGTTAGCGGACGCACTGGCGGTTATTGCGGGAGGTGCGCTCGGGGCCGGCGTAGTACCAGCTGAAGCGGGGCTGGTAAACCATTTGACCATCGTTTGCAACGCGGGCTTGTTTTGGACGGTGTAGTCGGTATTACCGCTGCCGCCCGCGTTAGGATTGCTTTGCCAGTTCCACCAAAAGACTCCGGCCACGTACGGGTAGCTGTTCCAGTAGCTTAAGAACGCCTCGTAGTCGTTAGCCTGCTCGGTAGGATTATAATTGCCTCCGCGGCCCGAGTCCCAGGGCGCCAAGTGCGCGCCGTCGACGCTGCGGTAACCTATTTCAGTAAAAAATAATTGTTTGCCAACGCGCTGCTGAAACGCCTGCAAGTCGTTGGTATTCCAATAATTCCATTGGTTCGAAAGTGATGCAACCGAGTTGTCGCCGGTATTTAAATTGTAGTACACCGACAGGCCTGCGTAGTCGAGGCCGCCCCAAAATCCTATAGACTCTTTTTCATCTTCAAAGGGGTCTGAGTTATTGTTGGTGGAGTTGGCGTCATAGGTGAGCTTGCCGGCGTATATCTTACGCAAATTTCCGATGAGCGTTTGCCAGCGTTGCGTATTATCGCCGTTTAGCTTGCTTGAAGCGACCGATACCATTTCGGTGCCCATGATAAGCATCTCGGCATGATGCGCCTGCGCGATTTGGCCGACATGCAAAAGCTCGTTATTAAAATTGGCAAACCACGCATTGCGGTCGCTTGGGTTAATATCGGCGCGCCAATCGCCCGTATACGATTCGTTGTGGATGTTTATTGCAACAGCTAAACCCAGCGAGTGCGCGTAGTCTATAGCACTGCTAAGCGCCGCGTCGGTAGGCGTATTATAGCCAGCTTGAATGTCGCTCGACTGGTCGTTGCTTTGGTAATACGGCACAATGAGCGAAACATAGTTGGCGCCCGTCGCTTTTAGATTCTGCAGAGATTGCTGAAAGGATGCGCTGCTAAAGTCGGTGGTTGAGGTTGGCAGTATGCTTGTCCCGCGGCTCCAGCTGCTCACAGCCGCCTGCGCGGTAAGTGCGCCGACAAAAGGAAATTGAGCAAATACAAATAAGAATGCAACCAACGCAGAAAGCACCCGTTTCATTGCTCTTTTATACTCTTGATCCAGTGAAGAAATGATGAGCTAGTTGTGGACCCAACCGGGATCGAACCGGTCACCTCTTCCATGCCATGGAAGCGCTCTACCAAATGAGCTATGGGCCCAAACGCTGCTTATTTTAAAACACTTTTGCTTACTTGACAAATACTGTATTTAAGAGTATAGTAGTTACACACTGTTCTTACAAGGGGAAAAATCATGATGCTTGGTTTTATTGATGCGGTCGTTGACCTCAGTATCGACAAAGCGGTGGTCCACGCGATCGAAGAATCGCCTTTCAAAAGGCTAACCGTCAGGGAGATCGGCAAAGAGGTACAGTTTGACGAAGGTGTCATACAGCACCTTGAAGAAATGCGGTCTCGCGGCCTGATCATGTACATCAGCGGACATATCGACATGGACACCGAAGTCGCGCTCGCTTGCGGATAACACCCACCAAATGGAAACCCATTTCGGTGGGTTTTCTTTTTACAGAATCACCGTTGCGCCGTCGGAGCGGACCTCTAAGAGGCCTTTGGTAATTGGGAAGGTTATCTGGCCGTTTTCCAAATTGGCAGCGCGGACAGTTATTATCCCCTCTTTAAGGGTGGTAATGAGCGGCTCGTGGTGGCCAAGCACGGTGAGCTCGCCGGCCGCGCCCGGCAAAGTGACCGACTGGCATTCGCCGTCGTAGTACACTTGATCAACTTTTGCTATTACTAATTTCATATTTTTGAAACCGAGGACCGACCTTAGCTCAAGGCTCTCCAAGGTCGGTCCTCGGTTACTTTTTATTCTGCCTTAACGGTATCAATGGAGCCCTTCATGTAAAAGGTGCTCTCTGGCTTATCGTCGTGCTTGCCTGCCAAAATTTCTTTAAAGCTGCGAATGGTTTCGGCAACCGGCACGTACACGCCCGGGATGCCCGAAAATACTTCGGCCACGTGCACCGGCTGCGAAAGGAAGCGCTGTATTTTGCGCGCGCGGTACACTATCTGTTTGTCTTCATCCGACAATTCCTCAATACCCAAGATGGCGATGATGTCCTGCAAGTCTTTATAGCGCTGCAGCACCTGCTTTGTTTCGAGCGCTACCTGGTAGTGCTCTTCGCCGACAATATCGGGCGTAAGCGCGGTCGAGTTTGAGCCAAGCGGGTCGACTGCCGGGAAGATACCAAGCGACGCAAGCTCGCGCGTAAGCACGATTGTGGAGTCCAAGTGGGCAAAGGTTGTTGCAGGCGCCGGGTCGGTCAAGTCGTCGGCCGGCACGTAGATGGCCTGTACCGAGGTGATAGAGCCTTTTTTAGTTGAGGTGATGCGCTCTTGCAGACCGCCCATTTCCTCGGCGAGAGTTGGCTGGTAACCCACTGCCGACGGCACACGGCCGAGCAATGAGGATACCTCGGAGCCTGCCTGCACAAAGCGGAAGATGTTGTCGATAAATAGGAGTACGTCCTTGCCCATTTCATCACGGAAATACTCGGCCATGGTTAGGCCTGATAGCGCCACGCGTGCGCGTGCGCCGGGCACCTCGTTCATTTGGCCGAACACGAGCGCCATTTTGTCGATAACGCCGGACTCGCTCATTTCGTGGTAGAGGTCGTTACCTTCGCGCACGCGCTCGCCGACGCCGGCAAACACTGAGTAGCCGCCGTGCTCTTTAGCCACGTTGTGGATCAATTCTTGCATGAGCACCGTCTTGCCTACACCTGCACCGCCAAAGAGGCCTACCTTGCCGCCGCGGATAAACGGCGCGAGCAAGTCGATGGACTTGATGCCCGTTTCAAACACTTCAGCTTTGGTGCGCTGATCTTTAAAAGGAGGAGGGTCACGATGGATCGGCAGGCGCGGCGCGTCTTTGTTTGCAGGTTTGCCGTCGATAGGTTCGCCAATTACGTTAAAGAGGCGGCCGAGTGATGACTCACCTACCGGTACGGTAACCGGCGAGCCGGTGTCGCTTACTTCTGCGCCGCGGGTAAGGCCCGAAGTGTCCTGGAGCGCAATAGCACGTACGCGGCCGAGGCCCACGTGCTGGGCTACTTCCAAAACGATTTTCCTCCCCGCAACAGATGTAATGAGCGCATTGCGGATTGCAGGCAGTTTCTCGCCTGCAAAGTAGACGTCGACGACTGGACCGATGATTTGTTTAATTTCTCCTTTCATATAATTTTATTTTTACGTCTAACTGCTTATTGCTGCCATGCCTCCGGTAATCTCGCTAATTTCCTGCGTAATCGATGCCTGCCGAGCCTTGTTAAACTGTAAGGTAAATTTGTCGGTCAGCTCGACTGCTTTGTCGGACGCACTCTTCATCGAGACCATGCGCGCCGAGTGCTCGCTGGCCTGCGACTCCAGAAGCGCGTGATATAAAAAAATGCCTGCCAAGAGCGGCACTACGGCCGACAGCACATCCTCTTCGGATGGCTCAATGCTGTATGCATGCGGCGTTACTTCCGGCTCAACCGGATGCGCAAATACTCCGCGCACCGGCACGATGTCGCTTACCACTTTTTGCAGCTCACCCAAACTCAAAGGAAACACCGTGCGCAAAGTAGGGCGCTGCTCGAACGTAGACACAAAATTTTGATACGCTACTTTTACGGTGTCTACGTTGCCCGTTTCGAAACGCTTGCCGGCAATATCCAATATCTGCTCCATTTCGCCAGACTCAATTTGATCGGTGTTTGGATAGTACTGCACGATGCCGTAGCCGCGTGCGGTAAAATAATCCTGAGCCTTGCGGCCTATGGCTACAATTTTTACGTTATCTTGCGAAAGGCCGCTTGCGGCAATATCTGCCGCAGTTGCGCGCAGCACCGCCGAGTTAAGCGCACCGGCAAGGCCCTTGTCGCTGGTGATGACTATATATAGAGCGTTGTGTACGGGACGCTGCGCCGCAAGCGCCATATATGTAGCCTGCTTGGTACCCGAGAGACGCGCCAAGATTGAGCTGGCTGCGCGCGCATACGCCCGGCTTGCGATAGCCGCTTGCTGTGCCTTGCGCATTTTGGCAGCCGAAACGGCCTCCATGGCCTTGGTTACCTTTTGAGTTTTTTCTATCGAGCGTATTTTAGTTTTTATTGCTTTTAATCCAGCCATGATACTTTATACTGTTCCCTTTATACTTTCTTGAAATAAATCCGGATGCGTTTCTTTAAACTTGCCGAGCTCTACCTTAAGCTCCTCTTCAGTTTGCGAAACAATGTCACGGGCACGCTCGATGCTCTCCAAGACTGCAGAATCTTCCGCCTGCAAAAAGGCGATAAACTTTTGCTCGAACTCGGGTACTTTTGCTACCGGAACCTCGGCCAAGTAACCGTTAACGGCGGCGTAAATTACCACTGCCTGCTGCTCGAACGGCAGCGGCTCGCCATTTTTTTGGAGGAGCGTTGCCATCATGCGCTGGCCGGTGTCGATGCGCCTTTTAGTGTCGGCGTCGAGGTCCTGGCTAAACTGCATAAACGCCTCCAGCTCGCGAAACTGCGCCAACTCGAGCTTGATGCGGCCCGAAACCTTTTTCATCGCTTTGGTCTGCGCGGAAGAGCCTACACGCGACACCGAGATACCGGCGTTAATTGCGGGGCGTACGCCTTTGTTAAAAAGGTCAGTCTCCAAAAAGATCTGTCCGTCGGTGATAGAGATAACGTTGGTGGGGATGTAGCCCGACACGTCGCCCTCTTGCGTCTCTATGATAGGAAGCGCAGTTAATGATCCCCCTCCCTTTTCTTTATTAAGTTTTGCAGCGCGCTCCAAGAGGCGCGAATGGAGGTAAAACACGTCGCCTGGGTATGCCTCGCGGCCCGGCGGGCGGCGGAGCAGCAGCGAGAGCTGGCGGTATGCAACGGCGTGCTTGCTCAAATCGTCGTAAATAATTAGAGCGTCTTTGCCCTGCTCCATAAAGTATTCTCCAATGGCTGCGCCTGCAAACGGCGCCAAGTACTGCAAGGCTGCCGGCGCAGCCGCACCTGCGTTAACAACGATCGTGTAGTCCATTGCGCCCAATTCTCGCAATTGTCCCACAATACGTGCGGTTTTAGACTCCTTTTGGCCAATGGATACGTAAATACAAATCGGACGCGTCTCTTTTGGCTCGCTCTTTTGATTTAAAATAGTGTCGATTGCAACGGTCGTTTTGCCGGTGTAACGGTCGCCAATGATAAGCTCGCGCTGTCCGCGGCCTATCGGGATCATTGAGTCGATAGCCTTGATGCCGGTATGTAGCGGCTGATTAACCGACTGGCGGTCCATCACGCCGTATGCTTCGCGCTCAATAGGGTTATGTTTGGTTGCTTTTATAGCACCTTGTCCGTCGAGCGGCTCACCCAGGGGAGAAACCACGCGGCCAAGCAGCGCCTCGCCAACCGGGATAGAAAGCACTGCGCCGGTCGAAAGTACCAACGTGCCTTCGGCAATTTTGCTAGCGTCGCCCAAAATGATCGCGCGCACCGACTCCTCTTCGAGGTTTAGAATAACGCCATACACTTCCGCTGAAGTTTCCAAAGCATCCTGTAAGGGCTTGCCGTGCGCAACGTCAAACTTGATCATTTCGGACATCACTGCGCCCTTCAGGCCCTCAATTTCGGCAACGCCGTCGCCCACGCGAAGCACGGTACCCGTGTTGGCAGGAGCTTTGCTGGGAGTAAATCCTTCTATTTCTTTTTTAAATTGTTCGATGAAGTTTTGCATATTTCAGTTATATTTACTCGGAGGAGACTAGGCGGCGGTAGAGTTCGAGCAGCTGGCGATTGCGTTCGGACTCGGGAGTAATGGTACTGCGGGATTTGCTTCTCTCTTCGGCTAACTCGAGCTTTTCATACTCGGTTACAATCGCGGGAAGCAGCTTTTGATGCCCGCGGCGCTCGAGTGCGCCGCGCAGATTTGCGATGAGCGCTTTTGCATTCCCGTTTTCTTGAGATGCTTCGCGAAGCGCTTTTGCATATACCAGAGCGGTAGGCATATTATTTTCCTGCTTGCATTGAACGCTCCATACCAAGTACGACTAGCTTGGCGACCTCTTTTTTGCTCTCTTCTATAGCTTCGGCTTTAAGGGCTGCGGCTTGTGCCTCGGCTTCTTTGAGCGATGCGGCTGCGGCAGCTTCGCTTGCGGCAAGCATAGTGCGGCCTTTCTCTTCGGCCGCTTTGCGCGCCCTTGCCAGCACTTCGTCGGCTTCGGCGCCAGCTTTGCTCAGCAGTATACTCTCTTCGTGTTGGATGTCGGCAAGTTTGGCTGCGGCTGCATCGGCATCCTCAACGCCTTGGGCGACTTTTTGGCGACGCGCCTCGAGCATCTTTGTCAGCGGCGCGTACAGGAAGTACCACAATGCAAGCAAAAGCACCCCGAAGTTAATCGAGTCGATGAGGAGAAGTCTCCAATCAATGCCGAATGCTGCAAATACCGCTGACATATTTATATTTGATGCTTTTTATATTGCATCATTAAGTAAACTTAATGATGAACCCTACGACGAGTGCGAAGATGGCGAGCGCTTCGGTAACGGCGATGCCGATGAACATGGTCGTTTGTATCGTGCCGGCAGCCTCGGGGTTGCGGCCGATTGCCTCAAGCGCCTTTGATACCAAAATGCCCAAACCGATGCCCGGACCGATAACGCCAAGACCCACTACCAACGCAAAGCCCAATGTTTTTGCTGAATCTAAATCCATATATCTATACTGTTGTTAATAACCAATCTAATAATTAAGTTTAATGTGCACCTTCCGCCCCGCCATGTGCCTCTTCCCCGTGCGGCTCCATGATAGCGAGCTTTATAAACACCAGGGTAAGGAGCGCAAATATAGCCGCCTGAAGGAGGCCTACGAAGGTCTCGAACAGCATCAGCGGCACCGGCAACAAGTACGGCAAAAAGGAAGAGATAACGGCGATAAGCACTTCGCCGGCAAAGATATTTCCGAAAAGCCTGAAAGAAAAGGAAACAAGGCGCGCCAAGTTGCCGATGATTTCGAGGAGGCCCACGACGAGCCCCATTGCGCCTGTCTTCAAGTTAACAAATTTTGAGCCGTACTTCAAGACGCCGAGTGCCAGAATACCTGATATTTCTATGGTTAAAAAGACAATAATAGCCAAAGCGAGCGTAACGTTGAGGTCTGTGTTAACAGGACGGAAGAGCGGGACAAATTCACTGCCATGCGTAAAGCCTAGGCTCCCCATCACCGGAAAGTAGTCGAGCATGTTGGAGGTAAAGATAAAAAGGAAAATGGTCGCGATAAGCGGAAAAAACTTCTCGGCAAGCTGGCGTGTGCCTAGTGTCTCTGTCATATAGCCAAGCACGAATTCAAACAAAAGTTCGAACGCGCTCTGCACCTTGCCGGGCTTCATGGTAGCCGCGCGGCCGACAAAAAAGGCGACAACGATCAAAAATGCGATGACTACCCACGCCGTCACCAAAGTGTTGGTTATGGGTATGCCAAACACAGTCCCTAAACGCTCTGCCGAGAGCGATATATGAATGCCCGTATTCATACAATAAAAAAGACAGCCCGTAATTTCATACTATGCGCCTACTTTAACATAAAAGCGCCCAAAATACCCAACGCCAGTACCACCAAAATAAGGCCGGCTTCGATGCCCAAATACGCAATATTGGTATGTTCTTCCTGAATGCGCTCATGGAACGTTTGGAGCGGCACCATAAAGCGCGGTTTAAAAATAAAATAGAGAAACTGCAAGCCATCAGGCAGCTGTCCCGCAAAGGCGCCGAGCAATACTATATATAAAGGTGCGCCAAAAAGGCCCCACAAAATGGCAGCGGCCGCCAAAAAGCCCAGCAGTGAGTCGAGTCCCACCACTACAAAGTCGTGCGCCAAATCTTTGCTGGCGCGTACGGTTCGCGAAGCGGGAGTTTTAGGCCGGTC
>CAIJVL010000046.1 GCA_903824155.1 Candidatus Adlerbacteria bacterium | reverse complement strand
CCCCGTCACTCATTAGTTTGAGTTAGTGACGGGGTTTTTTCTTTTCCAATCCTGGCCCATTGCATGGTCCTTAAGCTGTGGTATAGTCCTAGTAATGACTTTGGGCGGCGTTTTGCCCTACATTCAAATAGTGCTCTCGGTACTGCTTATAGCGGCTATTTTGCTGCAGCAAACCGGCGCCAGCATGGGTGGCGCTTTTGGCGGCGACAACTTTAGCGCCGCTTTCCACACGCGCCGCGGCTCCGAAAAGGTGCTGTTCTACGCGGCGATCATTCTTGGCATCCTGTTTGGTCTCTCGTCGTTTATTGCATTGTTTCTCAATAAATAACTAAAAAAGTTAACAGCTAACTCTCCTTCTTATGCGCGGACTAATGCGCACTGCACACGATACGTACAATCAATTTTCGCAAGGCAGCCGCGCGCTGTTTTTGTTTTTTGCTACGCTCTGCATTATCAGCTCGGTGCTGCTAGTGTATCTACTTAACGAATCGCTTTTGGTTGCCGTACCCGCATACGGCGGAAGTTTGGACGAAGGATTAGTGGGCAGCCCCCGTTTTATTAACCCCGTTTTGGCGGTATCAGACTCTGACCGCGACCTTACGTCGCTTGTGTACTCGGGCCTCCTGCGCGCAACTCCCGATGGCGACTACGAGCCCGACTTGGCGCAAAGCTACACGGTGTCGCCTGACGGCAAAACCTATACTTTTACGCTGCGCCCCGATATCACCTTCCACAACGGCATGCCGGTTACTGCCGACGACGTAGTATTTACGGTCCAAAAAACACAAGACGCGGCTCTTAAGAGCCCGCTTCAAGCCAACTGGGACGGTGTAACGGTAGCCGCCATAGATGCACACACGGTGCAGTTTACGCTCAAGACGCCCTATGCTCCTTTTGTCGAAAATCTGACCATGGGCATCCTGCCCAAAGCCTTGTGGCAAAACGTCAGCGACGACGAGTTTTCTTTTAGCAATCTCAATACTAGCCCTATCGGCTCGGGTCCGTTTAAGATCGGCAACATTTCGCGCAGCGCCTCGGGCATCCCTTCTTCTTATGACTTACAGCCTTTTTCCAAATACGCACTCGGCGCACCGTACATAAGCGACTTAACGCTCAAGTTTTATCAAAACGAAAATGCGCTGGTCGCGGCGCTGAAGTCAGGCGATGTCGCGGCAGCGAGCGGTATATCACCCGCCAACGTCGCAACACTTTCGCTGTCAGGCAGCACCGTAGAAAAAGCGCCGCTTAACCGCGTGTTTGGCGTCTTTTTCAATCAAAACCAATCGACCGTTTTGCGCGACCACGATGTGCGGCAGGCGCTTGAGGACGCCGTCGACCGCAACGCATTGCTCGCCCAAGTCTTAAATGGCTATGGCACAGCGCTTACCGGTCCGGTACCGCCAAGCCTTATCAGCGACGCAGTTACCGCCTCTACAAGTATCGCGAGCGCGCCGGCAACCGGCGACTTGGCACTTGCGGCGCAGCAAGAGCTGATTAAAAAGGGGTGGGTTTTAACCAACGGCGTTTTGACAAAAACAACGGGCAAAGGTAAAACTGCCACTACCGAGACCCTACAGTTTTCTTTGGCGACCGACAACGTCCCCGAGTTGCGCGCATCAGCTGAGTATTTAAAAGAAGTATGGGGCAAGATGGGCGCGCAGGTAAATGTGCAAATTTACGACCAGGGCGACCTCTCGCAAAACGTGATACGCCCGCGCAAGTACGACGCACTGCTGTTTGGCGAGGTTATCGGGCGCGAGCTCGACTTGTTCGCGTTTTGGGATTCATCGCAGCGCAACGACCCGGGCCTAAACATTGCACTCTACGCCAACTCGACCGCCGACAAAATATTGGAGCAGCTGCGTACTACCTCGAGCGACAGTACGCGTGCTCAGCTGTACGGGCAGTTTGAGGACCAGCTGAACGCGGACATCCCGGCCATATTTCTCTATGCGCCCGATTTCGTGTATATTGTCCCTAAACAGCTTGCGGGTCTCAACTTGGGCTTTATAGAGACGCCGAGCGACCGCTTCCTATCGGTTACCGACTGGCATTTAGAGACTGACGCTGTCTGGCCGGTGTTTGCTAAACAAAGATAAAAAATTAATTAATAAAAAGTAAGAATTAAATATGCCTGAAGAGAAAAAACAAGAACGGCCCATCCCATCCGATGGGCATAAAGGCCAGAGCGCCGGCGCGCACCGCCCGGGCGGCAGAGGCCTGCCTGCCGGTAGGCAGGGCCCGCGCCCGCAAGGCGCGGGAGGACGCGGAGGAAAAGGCGGAGGACGCGGAGGCCGTGGCCGTCTGCGCCGCGAAGGTCCGCGCCCGCACCAGACTCCGCCTACCCGTGAAGTCCGCGACACTGCACCTAACCCCGACGAAAAGCCAATACCGCCGCTAGAGGCCGGCAACATCCGCATCATCCCGCTCGGCGGCGTCGAGGAGATCGGCCGCAACATGACCATGGTCGAGTATGGCGACGACATCGTCGTTATCGACTGCGGCTTTCAATTTAAAGAAGACGACACGCCGGGCATCGACTATATTTTGCCTAACACCAAGTACTTGGAAGACCGCAAAGAAAAAATCCGCGCGATGTTTATTACGCATGGACACCTTGACCACATCGGCGGCATCCCCTACGTCATTGACCGTATCGGCTATCCGCCCGTATATACGCGCGAGCTCACCTCGGTCATGATCAAAAAACGCCAAGAGGAGTTTCCTAACCTCAAGCCCCTCGACATGCAAGTGGTTGAGAAGGAGGACACCGTGCGCGTCGGCAACTTTCGCGTTAAATTCTTTTCCGTTACACACACGATTCCCGACGCGATGGGCATCATTATTGAGACGCCAAACGGACTTTTAGTCTTCACCGGCGACTTGAAGCTCGACCACAAGGACGGCGTGCCGACCGAGACGGAAGAAAAGGAGTTTGCCTTTTTTAACGACAAAAAAGTGCTCTTTTTGGCAGCTGACTCAACCAACGTCGAACGCCCCGGCTTCTCTACTCCCGAGAGCCTCGTGCAAAAAAACATGGACGACCTTATCCGCGACACCAAGACCCGCATGATCATCGGTACGTTTAGCTCGCAGCTCGAGCGCATCATGCGCATTATCGAATCGGCAGAGCGCTACGGCAAAAAAATACTAGTGGAAGGCCGCTCGATGAAAGTAAATATCGAAATTGTTAAGCAGCTCGGTATGCTTAAGGTGGATGAAAAGACTTTTATCGGCCCCGAGTCGCTTGAGTCTTTGCCCGATAGCAAAGTAATCATCCTCGGCACCGGCGCCCAAGGCGACGAATTTGCCGCCCTCATGCGCATCGCCATGAAGACGCACAAGCATGTAAAAATTAAAAAGGGCGATACCGTTGTCCTTTCTTCTTCCGTGGTTCCGGGCAACGAACGTTCAGTGCAAAAGCTTAAAGACAACCTTTCGCGCCAGGGCGCGCGCATCATCCACCGCGATACCATGGATATCCACGCCTCGGGCCACGCTAACCGCGACGAGACCTTTTGGATCCACCAAAAGATCAATCCGCGCTTCTTTATGCCGCTCCACGGCTACCACTACATGCTGCGCGTGCATGCCGACATTGCCAAGGCCTGCGGCCGCGCCGAAGACGAGATCATCGTCCCCGACAACAGCTGTATTATTGAAATCCAAAACGATGGCCAAAAAATCGTACGCCTTAAAGAAATGGCTCCCGCTGGACTCAGGCTTGTAGACGGCTTTGCCATCGGCGACATTCAAGAGGTCGTTATCCGCGACCGCACGGTGCTGGCGCAAGAAGGCATGTTTGTCATCATCGCGACGGTTAACCCAAAGACCGGCAAACTGCGCAAGTCGCCCGACATTATTTCCCGCGGCTTTATATATCTGCGCGAAAATCAGGAGATGCTCCAGCAGGCGCGCTTCATTGTTAAAAAAGCGATCGAGGACGGGGCCAAAGGCCAGCAGCCTATCAACTTTGACTACATCAAAAATAACGTCACCGACGTGGTTGCCCGCTTCCTATTCGAGAAGACCAACAAGCGCCCAATCGTCATCCCGGTAGTACTCGCAGTCTAATCTTTGTAACATCCCCAACTCAGCCGTTGTTTTAATTGCTGGAGTGCGCTATTGTAGCGCACAGTAACCGAGTACTTAACACAAATGCAGGGAGGGTCACGTGGGTAAAATAGATTGGCTAGAAGAAGGATTTCATCGTCGACGCGCGCCTCGCAGACCGCAGACGCAGCCGTGGATTGAAAACAACGTTCCAAAAAAAGAAGCTCGGCCGGATCCAACTGATCGGGTTATCGAGGCAAATTTGGCTCAACTTTCGGTTGGAGGCGAGAATGGAAACTATTGAGCTCTTGCCTCAACTGCCTGCAGTACCTTATGTGCTGACCGAAGGTGAAAGGAAACTTATTGCACGGGCGGAACGTCGCTTTTCTCGCAACAAGAACGCGGTAGAGGTACTCACCAACTTCTTGCAGCGCAAGACAGACTCGCTTGATGGACTCACCGACACAGAATTGAACTTCCTTAAAATGGCTGCCAAGGATTGCGGCGTTCAACTGTCGCACTAAGCCGCCACTTTGTACCTGCCCTTCTGTAGTTTGAGGAGCCCTTCTTTCCTCAACACATTGAGCGTTTGCTCAACCTCTTTCGCACTGCGGGAGAGGTTTTTTGTTAGTTGGGCTTTTGTTTGCGGTTTTTTTAAGAGCTCGCGCAGGATAGCGCCGCGCAGCTGACGCGCTGATCCTTCAAATTTACTTTGCTTAACGTAATGCTTACTTTGCTTGTTAAGTTTAATTCCCTGCTTCTTTAAATAGCTGCCATAGTCCATCAAAGCGGCATAAAACTCCCGCGGCTCTAACTTACTCTCTTTCAGAGCTACTGCCACCAAAGACAAAATCGCCTTATCGGATACTCCAATGGCAAGGTCGGACCTTGCCATTTTCTTTTTGAAGCAGAAGTACAAGAAGACGGTCCTGATGTTAGTTTCTATAAAAACTTCCGGATCGTTGTAAGCAAAGGCGGCTATTGCGCGCGCTGTGTAAGGACCAATGCCGGGCAAATCTTCCAGGACGGAAACTTCTTTTGGGAACCTCCCCCGATGCTCAATTACTATTACCTTGCCTGCCTGCTGCAAAAACTTTGCACGGCGGTTATAGCCCAAGCCTTGCCATGCCTTAAGAGCCTTAGACAGCGGCGCTTTGGCCAGCGCGGAAGGCGTTGGGAATAGCTTAAGAAAGTTTTTATAAAAAGGCAGCACCCTATCAACCTGCGTTTGCTGCAGCATCACCTCGGATACTAAAATCTTGTATGGGTCGCGGGTGTGCCGCCAAGGCAAATGGCTCCTGCCTTCCTTTTTGTAGTAAGCTTCGACTTCTTTTAAAAGCTTGGAAACATCTTTCACCGCATTATCATAGCAAAAAACTCCCTTGCGGGAGTTTTTTGCTGCTGCGAATCCTATTAGGATTACGCGGCTTTAGGACGTGCCTCGGAAACTGTGAGCATGCGACCGCCGAAGTCTTTGCCATTCCACATAGCAATAGCGCCTTCTGCATCGTTGTCATTTGCCATCTCTACGAAGCCGAAGCCACGTGAGCGACCAGTTTCGCGATCGGTCACAATCGAAGCCGAAGCGACTTCACCTGCCTGAGCAAATGCGTCGCGGAGCTCGTCCCCCGTAGTGCGGTACGGAAGTCCGCCTACGAAAAGTTTGCGTGCCATATATTGCGCGAAAAACAATTAGATAATTCTGTTCTCCGTAAGGCGACCCTCCCGAGCCTTTTGCGCGGCACACTGGAGTTCTTACTCGAACGCCCCTAACTTACCACGGTTACTTTAAGCTTGCAAACACCACTAAACGCGCTGAAAAGCTCTTGGCTGACTGTACCCAATCGCCGTCGCAGGTGATCAAAACCAACTGGGATGGGCCCGTGGTGACAAAAATAGACGCTGCCGGAGCCGTGTCGGCCGGGTACTCCTCTATATTAGTAACGGTAAAGTTCATCGGTGTGCCCGATGCATTAAGCACGGTGATAGTGTCGCCAAGCGCTATTTGTGAGAGATGCTGGAAGACGCCCGCAGTGGTGAGCGCATTGTTTACGTGGCCGTCGATAACGGCATTGCCCGCCTGCCCCGGTGCGGAACCAAGCGCGTACCATGCAACATCACCAAACTTTGATGGCGTACCCATAGAGCCGTCGGCTTTTTTACCCACCTGCTCGACAGCTGCGTTTACGCCGATAGAAGGAATCTGGAGACGCAACGGCACAAGCGGTGTAGTGGATGCCAAGTGAGCGGCCGTTGAAGTAGTGATAGTGCCCGTGTCGGCATTGTAATTACCGAGAAGCGCGATGGCCGGCGCAAAGCTGTACAACGACGCCTTGTCGCCAAAGGCGGCATGTGCGATGCGTGAAGACACATCGGCTGCGCCCACCAGCACTACGAAAACACCAATAGCCGTGGCAGCAATACGCCAACCACGGCCATCAGTGTAATGCCCCTGCCTACCGGCAGGCAGGCCGCTATTAGCCAATGTATTAGTGGAGAACGGTTGCAAAGACTTTTCTTGCATAGGGATAAGCCGCGAGTGATGCCGCAAAAAGAAATGCGAGAACAATCGCGAGCGAGGCACCGTCTATCGGCGCAAAACCGGTGTTCGGCAAGCTCGGGATATAGGTAGGAGTAACGGTTACCGGAGAATACACGCCTGCAGGCACAGTGGTAACCGGATTTAGTACGTTCGGGTATGAGTATCCCGGTACCGGATATCCGACAACGTTTACGCTGCATACTGCGCTTTGCTGTCCATTGGTAACTGTAATGTTTTGCGTACCCGGAGAGAGCAGCGTCGTGGTAAATGTGCGACCAACGTTGTAGCTGATATTGTTAGGCTGCGCAGAGGTAAACCAGTTGTATTGGCTAAAATCGCCGCCCTGTGCGGTAAAGGTAACATTTTGGCCTACCGTAACCGTCTGGCCCGAAGGCGAGCACGTAAGCGGTATAGCGTAGCTGGTGTTGTACGGGTAAGTGTTTGGGTAGTACTGGTTGGGGTAGTACGTGTACGGATAGTTGTTGTAGCCAGTGGTGTTACTTTCGGTCACGATGCAGGTGGCCGAAGAGTTTTGACTAAGGTTGCCGGTGCAGCCAGTAGAGTAGCTAGGGGTATAGCCCTGGAGCTGGAGCACACTGACCGAATAGCTGCCGCCTACCAGTACCGAGGTGCCCGAGAGCGAACCGGGGAAAGTTGAAGGAGAAGCGGTAGGAGCCGAGACCGTAACCGTAAAGTCAGAGGGTACGCGGTTAAAACCGTTGTTATTGTTGTTTACCTGCACGTAGACAAGCAAGTTGCCCGGAGTGCAGTTAGTGCTGCCCCAGTTTTGCCATTGAGTGCCGCAGTTTTGCGTATATTGCTGGGCAAAAGCAAAAGCCGGTACCAGGCCCATAACTATTGCGAGCGCGATCGAAAGAGTACGGAGAGATTTCATAAAAAGTGTTGTTAAATAAGGATAATTTAGCACGCTACGCCCCGGGACCAACCCCAAACTGGCACCACGTTACCACTTTTTTTGCACTTTACAAGCCCCCCTGACTTACAGCCCCAACTGGCTCAAGGTATCGCTCCCGCCTGTTCCCCCGCTAGTGCCAATCCCTTCGGCTGCAAAAAACGTCGGTAGCACGAGCGGTATGATAAGGAGCGGAATTACTATCAAAGCGACCGTAATAATCGCGGTCCATTTGGCATAGAGCCGCATTCTTTCGGAAGATTTATATACGTCGTCTACTTTGCCGGTAAGTTCGGCAAGTTTTAGCTCAATGCGGTCGAGCTGTTCGTTCATATATATAGTATACCCCTCAAAATCCGGCTGGGGATAAGCCGTGAGCGCTTCATTGACTCTACATCGGAGGGGCATTATACTTAGGTAGTCTAACTATTAGGGCATCTAGCTATGAAAAAAGCCGACACCACCAGCCGCCTGTTTACCGAAGTGGGCCTGATTTTAAAAACCAGGCTTCAAAAGGCTATCCCCATGCCTTTTTCCCAGTATCAGACGCTGTGGTTTGTGGCCGAGCACAGCAGAGTAAATATGCAGGAAGTGGCGCAGCATTTTAAAATACGCGCGCCTTCGGCAACCTTTTTAGTTGAGGAGCTCGTGCGCAGCGGACTGGTCGCGCGACACACTAACGCTAAAGACCGCCGCAAAGTCGAGATTGAACTGACACCAAAAGGCAAGCGCATGTTTAAAACCATTCACGAAAAGCGCAACGCTATTCTCGCCAAACTTTTTGGATCGCTAGTGGACAAGGATCGGCAAGAGTTAAACCGCATTTTAGAAAATATTATCAGCAACACGTAATTACATTTAAAAATATCTTATGAAAGAAGCATCTACGGCACTGTGGCGCCATCCTATCGTTATGGGCGCCATAGGACTCACTGCGGTTATCGCCATTGGCAGCGGCATTTATTATATTGTTTCTACCCGCCTCCCCTCTTCAACCGTTGCCTCGCCGACTATGGGCAGTATCGAAGAGGTCGTGACGGCTAGCGGCACCGTTGAACCCTCGCAAAACCCGGACTTGGCATTTGTCTCGGGCGGCCGCGTCGTGCGCGTAAACGTCGCCGTGGGCCAAGCGGTCTCAAGCGGCCAAACACTAGCAATGCTCGATATTTCGACGCTCTCTGCCCAGCGCGCCAATGCTGAGGCAAACCTCGCAAGCCAACAGGCTAAACTTGCTTCCATGCAGGCAGGCCCGCGCGGCGTAGACACGCAAGCAAAACAAACGGCAGTTGATCAGGCTAATCAGACTTTGCAAAATGCTTACGCAAACGTCACGGTAAATATTACCGATGCCTATGACAAAGCGCACAGCGGCATAAGTTCGGATACGGATACTCTTTTTAACCAGCCCAATACGCCTTCGCCGACGTTGGTGTTTAATACGACCGACAGCCAAGCCGGTTCTAACGCAAGCAATGGACGCGGGCAGGCCAACAACACGCTCGACAACTGGAGCACCTCACTCGCCGGATTAAACGGCGCGTCGCCACAGCAGCTGGACGCGGCACTGACGCAGGCAATCACCAACCTGCAAGCGCTGCGCGACTTCGGCTCTCAAGTGCTTACGGCTCTTAACAGCGCTGTTTCCAGCGGGAACTTTTCGCAGGCGCAGATAACGGCTGCACAAACGAGCGTAGGCTCCCTTCGCGATACCATTAACGGTCTTATACTCAGCCTGCAAGGCGTGCAGCAGCAACTCTCTAACGACAAGCTGGCCGTACAGTCGGCGCAAGACGCGCTTAACCAACTATTAGCCGGCTCGACGCCGCAAGACATTGCCGCACAGCAGGCGCAAGTCGACGCAGCCGCCGCTAACGTACAGCTGTACGATGCGCAAATAAATAACTCGATAGTGGTTGCCCCCTTTAGCGGCACCGTTTCGAGCGTGCGCGTCAAATCGGGCGATATCGTTGCGGCAAATACGCCCGCTATATCGCTTAATCCGCAAGGCGCGCTGCAAATCAGCGTATACCTTAACGAAGTAGACGCGGCTAAAGTAAACGTCGGCAACAAAGCGAGCGTGACCTTGGACGCCTACGGCTCGGCGCAGCCGTTTGATGCAACGGTTGTCACTATCGACCGCTCTCCTACCATGCAAAACAACACTTCTGCATACAAAGCAACGCTGCAGTTTGCTAATCCCGACCCGCACATCACCTCGGGTGCGACTGCCAACGTAACCATCATTACAGCGCAAAAGGACAATGTCTTGGTAATACCAAGCAGCGCAGTGCTGCAAAACAACGGGCAGAGTTTTGTATTGGTGCAAAATGGAAAGACGGTTGAGCAGCGCCAAGTGCAGTTGGGCGTAGAGAGCACGAGTACCGATGAAGTTACGTCGGGCCTTTCACTCAGCGATACATTTCTTATAAACGGCAAATAATAAAGATAGGAATCAAAAAGATATGGCTCAGGAAAAAAAACAATCTAATACAACTGCGATTATCGTAGCAGCCGCGCTGGTTATCGTGGTAGGCGGCGGCATTGGCGCGCTTGCCTACATCCTTTCTTCAAGCAAAACGGTATATATTGAAAATGCCACGATTACCGCGCCTATCGTTGACCTTTCGCCCAGTGCCGCAGGCACGCTCAACGCCGTGTATGTATCGGCCGGAGACACGATTGCACCAAACACGGTGGTTGCCACGGTCGGAACCGAGCTTATCAAAACGACGAGCGGCGGCCTGGTTATCACCGCCAACAATAACATCGGCAAAACAATGAGCCCGAGCGACACGGTGGTAGAGATGATAGATCCTACGCAGCTGCGCGTAGTTGGCCAGGTGCAGGAAGACAAAGGCCTTGCCGACATACAAGTGGGACAGCGCGCAGAGTTTACGGTGGATGCGTTTGGAGGTCAAAAGTTTCAAGGCGTTGTAGACCAAGTTGCGCCGAGCGCGCAAAGCAGTGACGTAGTCTTTAACGTCTCTAACCAGCGTGAAGAGCAAAACTTTGACGTAAAGGTGCGCTTTGACACGAGCGCTTTGCCGCAGCTTAAAAACGGCATGTCCGCAAAGCTCTGGGTCTACAAACAATGATATGGCTACGCCCGCAGAGAACACCCCTGAAAAGAGCAGCGTTCGTTGGATAGTGCTCGCCACGGTCATCTTTGGCACCTTTTTGGGGCGTCTCGACCAAACAGTAGTTAACCTTGCGCTGCCAAAAATAATCGGCGATTTCAATATCACCGTTACCGACGCCGCGTGGATCTCGACGGCGTATATTTTGGCCAACGCGGTGTTCGTCCCCGTGTGGGGCAAGCTTGGCGATACCGCCGGCCGCAAGCGCATCTATCTCATTGGCTTCGTAGGTTTTACCATCGCGTCGGGCTTGTGCGCTTTGGCGTGGAATCTCCCTTCGATGCTCATCTTCCGCATCATCCAAGGCTTTGCGGTATCGGCCGACTACCCCACCGCGATGGCCATTATCGCGATAACCTTTACCGACGCCAAAGAGCGCGCGCAAGCGCTCGGCATCTGGTCGGGTGCGTTTGCAGTGGCGGCGGTGTTTGGACCGCTTATCGGCGGGCCGCTTATCGACAACTTCAGCTGGCGCTCGGTGTTTTTTATCAACATCCCGCTCGGAATCATCGGCCTTATGCTGGCCTTAACGTTTATCAACGAATCGGTAGGCGCAAAAAGAAGCGCCAAATTTGACTGGTGGGGATCTGCCACGCTCGGTGCCGCGCTTGCGACACTGGTGTTGGTGCTCGACCAAGGCCAAACATGGGGCTGGATGTCGGCAGCAAGCCTCATATGCTATGCCGGCACGCTTATCTTCGGCATATGGTTCTACATAGTCGAGCGTCGGCAAGCCGAGCCTATAGTCAACCTCGACTTCTTTAAGATACCGACGTTCGTCTTTACCATGCTCAACAACTTCATCGTGTTTATGGCGCTCATGGGTGCGATATTCCTCGTCCCCATATTCGCCGAAACATTTTTAGGCTACAGCGCGACGCAGACCGGCTACCTTTTCATCCCGCTCGCGGTCATGATGATGTTTGCCGCTCCTATGGGCGGCCGGCTCATCGGCAGAGTTAAGCCCAGCTATGTAATATTTGTAAGCACCTTCTTTTCGGGCGTGGGTATATTTATGCTCTCGTACATCGATCCGCGCTCTGGCCCGTTAGACATCATCATCCCTTTGTGCGTGATGGCATTTAGCCTGGGCTTTGGGATGGCACAGCGCACCAACCTCATTGCCATCGCGGTGCCGCAAAATGAAATAGGCGAAGCGTCGGCAGTGCTCGCGCTGGTGCGTAACATTGCGGGCGCGTTTGGCCTCGCGGTATTCAGCACCCTGCTCATAAACTCCGAGGGCGCCAACGTGCTGGCCACTGCGCGCAACAGCGTGCTTAACGTGGTCAACTCGCAAAATATCCAGACCTTTATTGGGCTGATCGAATTGAAGGCGCAAGTTGCCTCGTATGCCACCGTGTTCGAAGTAGCTGCGCTCGTAGTTATCCTCGGCTCCTTTACCGCGCTCTTTATAACTGTTCCCAGACATGTCCTCACCCACGAGCATCATGTGGTTTCGGAGGGATAGCTACAGAAAAGGCCGGAAAAATTTTCCGGCCTTTTAACTTAGCGGTCGATTTTCGGGTCCCAGTGCCAGAGCGAGAATTTGCCCGAGCCGGTGTACACAAGGCCAAAGGATACTGCCATAAGCAATGCCTCAAGCTCATGCTGCTGCCAACCTGTTGCCGGGCCGCCGGTCAAGAATATAGCAACGAGCATCTCAATACCGAGCACTACTGCCGCAACGCGGGTAAAGACGCCGGTTATCAGCATAAGGCCGCCGACGGTCTCGATTGCTGCGATAAGCATCGCGGTGCCCGGCGGAAGGCCGAGTGATTTGGTAAAAAAGGTGTTGATACCGGTGATATCCTGCAACTTCATTATGCCGTGCATAAAAAACACCAAACCGGTACCTACGCGGATCAAAAGAAGTCCCAAATTCTTTTCGTACAGCTGCTTGTTAAGATGTCTGATCATAAAAACCTAATACGCTATATAAACTAATAATAATTACCCGCTCTCTGCCAAAATTGTAGCATGCACAAAAAAACATCCCGCCCAGGGTTTGGGCGGGATGTTTATAACTTATGTAGTGTTAGTTAGTGAGAAACCTGCGTGGTTGACGAGGCGTTTGCACTCGCATTCAGCTTATTGAGGCCGCTTACGATAGTTGTAACGTCTTTACGCGCGGCAGCCAAGTCGGTCTGCGCGGTCTTAAGATCGGCGCGTGCCTGCTTGAGTGCAGCGTCATTGCTGGCCATCTTGGTCTTGTCGCCACCGTCGGGCAATAGAGACGCGCTTGCAGTTACTGCTGCTTCAGCTTGTGTTTGTGCATCCTGCAATTTTGCTGCCATGTCGGTAAGCGCTGCAGTCAAAGCAGTGGTGGTAGCACCCCCCTGCTGTGCGGTTGTAATGCGCGCCTGGAGCTTGGCACCCAAAGTAGACATCATGCTAACCAACTCAACTTCGCGGTCAGCGGCTGCAGCAATGCGGCCTTGCGGCAGTACCAGCGCAAACACACGGTACGAACCTGTTATTGATTGGATATCGGTTTTAAGAGTTGCCAAGTCGGTGTCGGCATCGATCTTTGCCTTAAGCGTCGTGAGTGTATTTACCTCGTTCGTGATGCTTGCACTTATACCTGCCTTAAAGGCGTCAGTAACCTTTTGCATCGCCTGGATGCGGGTATTGAGGTCATTTAAAGCAGCAATACGGCGCGTAATTTCGGTATCACCGCGGCTTATTGCAGTTTTTTCTGCCGCAGTAAGCGTTACACTTGCCGAGGTAGTAACTGCTGCGGTTTGCGCAGCTGCAAAAGCCGGCGCTAGCGTTATCAACCCGAGCGAGATTGCAATGAGGAGTGTTAGATATTGTATCCTTTTCATAGAGTATTAGTCGTTAGGGTTAGTAAGACTGCGCAGTTTGCTTGTCATTGAGGCTGCTATCGACGTTAGCAGAATCGCTAGTGAGGCCCTGCATCTGAGCATCTACAGCCGCGGTGTCCTGGGTAATAGCGGCATCCGATGCGTCGTTGGTAGCTGCCATGCCATTTTCAGGCTGAGGTGCGGCTGCCTGCTGCGTTGTAGTTGCCATCTGAGCGGTAGAGGTAGGAGTTTGTGAGGCGCTCATGCCAAGGCCGAGACTGCTAAGCGCGCCGCTGTACCACAAGGCTGCGCCTAGGAGTACAACAATAATAATACCGATAATCCATTTTGCCATAGAGATAAATTAAGATAATTGCTAAAAACACCGAGCCCGTATACTTATCTATTATACCCCTCTTGTGGTATTTATCCAAAATTCAGCTAAAAAAAGCGACAAATTCAACCAAATGTAAAGGTGTATGCTAGAGGTGCTTTTATTGCTGCACCAGCTCGTCGGGGTTGGCACCGTAGTGCAGCTGAGTTGATTGATACCAGCTGTAGGTACAGGCGGCCACAAAAAGCACAATCAAAATAAAGCTGGTGACGTAGATCTTCATGAGAGCCTACTCTACCGCTCGATTGCACAGGGTCAAGTATGGGTACTATTTAGGATCGTTGTTGTGCTTTTCTTTATAGGCTGCAAGTGCGGCTGCGTCGCTCTCGGCAAACTGCAGGGATGTGGAGTTGAGGCAAAAACGGTTGCCGGTTGAGGTAGGGCCGTCGTTAAAGAGGTGGCCGAGGTGCGAGCCGCAGTTGCTGCACACCACCTCGGTGCGGTGCATCCCGTGGCTGTTGTCCTCAACCAACTTAACCGAGCCCGGCAGCGCTTGGTCAAAGCTCGGCCAGCCGCTGCCCGAGTCAAACTTGGCGTCTGATGCAAACAGCTCCTGCCCACACGCGGCACAGGTAAACATGCCGGCGTGCTCTTCGTGCAAAAGCGCTCCGGTAAAAGGGGCGTCGGTCCCCTTCTCGCGCAAAACCGCATATTGCTCAGGCGTGAGCCGGGCCTTCCACTCCTCTTCGGTTTTCGGCAGGTCGTTCACACAGACAGTATAGCAAAAGAAAAATCAGATTTTGTGAGCGCTGCGAGCTGCCAAGGGGAGCAAAATCTGATTTTTCTTTTGCTATTGCCAAATGGTCGTGGTTGAAAATCCGCCCCACGTATTTTCGCCATCGCCTATTATTGGATATTGCTGGCCTAAATATTTGGGCACGCGGCTAAATAACAGGTCGTACGCGGCTTTGACTGTTGCCGGTATCTCGCGGATATAGTTGTATACGTTTGAGCCATTGGTACTGGCCGGCGACGCATAGGCCTCGAGGCCAAGCGAGCGCGCTATAAACACCGCGCGCGGCAGGTGGAAGGGCTGCGAGACTATCGTAATGGTTGAGACATCAAACACGTCGCGCGCGCGATACATGCTGCTGTAGGTATCAAACCCCGCATGGTCTAAAAAGATATCTTCTCTTGATATGCCTTGGGTCACTAAATATTTGCCGACCGGGTCTACCTCGTCGTGGCTGAGCGTTGCATTGTCACCCGTTACTAAAATTTTTTTAACCTTGCCTGCAGTATACAAAGCAATAGCCCTGTCGGCGCGGTCCTTAAGTATTGGCGAAAGTTGCCCGCCCGAGGTTACCGAAGCTCCAAGCACTAAAGCCGCCTGCGTTACCGGCGTCGCATCGATAGAGTCAAAAATATACGGCTTAGTACCGTACCAAACATACGCATACAGCAAAGCGCAAACTAAAAAGGCTAGAGCGACCAGCAAAACGCCCCGTTTTACTATTTTGCCTACCATATAGTCAGTCTACCACTTTAGGGTTTTGCACCGGCTAGTTGGACTGATAGGTAAACGGTATCAGCACGTAGGGCGTCTCTGGAACATCGGTCCTATCAACCGTAAAGTCACCGCACCATCCATCGCGACTAAGCCAATGACCGGTTGTAAAGTACGACGGCAGGCGCGCGTCATCGTTGGGGTTGGTACATCTGCCGCCGCCAATGAGCGACGCGTCGAAGTTTGGCTGCCAAATCGCGACAAAGTATTGGTCGCCTGCTTCGGCATCGCTAAAATCAACGGTAATAGGCGATATCTTTCCGCTATGAAAGTAGCCCGGCAGCGTGCCAACCTGTGTTGAGCTGCCAACAATACCTTTAAATACCCCTGCCGAAAGCGGACCGGGAAATGGTATGTTGCGGTCAAGTACCGTACACTGCCCTGTTTGCGGATGATACCCCTGCCCCGGCGTTAGCGGATATTTGTCCGGATTGCAATAAAACCCGGTAGCCGGCAGATGCAAACTATTTTCCATAAGAGGAGTGGCATACAGCGGCAGACCGTTTGCATTCCACGGATTGGGCGGCGGCATGTTTGAGGTAACGGTATAGGTATCATTACTTGCCCAGTTGGTTGGGTCGGTCCCGATTATGTCGGCGCTTACGCGCTCCATCGAAAGCGTTTCGTATTGATTCTGTTGATCAACTCCGCTGCCCGCGCACCAACCACTGCACGCACTAAGTGCAGGGGTCATATCAATCGTCGTAGTGCCATTACTATCAATGCGCGCGAGCGCAAGCTGCTCGCCGCCGCCCCCAAGCTGGTCAAAGGCAAACACTTGCGCATTGCCTGCAGGCAGCGGCGCTTTCGGGTCGCGCTGCACGACAAAAAACGGCTGCCCCGAGGAGTTGCCGGGGAGCGTGCCAATAAGCGGTATGTATTGGCTGCCGCCCTCTTGCGCGTAGATAACATAATTTGAAAGATCAATGTCGTTTGCAGTGCGGTTTTTAAGCTCGATCCATTCGCGCCCGCCGTCAAACATATCGCCCGCCCATTCTATTTCATTTATTACAACGGGCGGATTGTGTAAATCTATTACGGGAGTATTTGCCGCAGGTTCAAGGTCGGCAGGAGTACTGTCTGCAAGAGCTCCCGAAGTATCAACAGTGGTTGGCGTCGTTTCGGCGATAGGGTCGACCTCTGCGGCCGGTGTCGCACTTCCCCCTCCACCACCTTGGCCGCCGCCCCACACTACCCCATTGGAGCTAGTGGGGAAAATATTTTTAGGAATAAGCGGCGTGGTGGTGGAAATAGCTATCGTATCCGTTTCGGTTGAAGTGCCGAGCACAATGCCCGTCACTTTTTTTGGAGTTATCGCTAATACTACTGCCGAGCCTTGCGATGAGCCAAGCAGATCTTTTTTATCTTGCGCGCTTAAGCCGTCAATGCTCGAGCCATACAATTTATCTACGATCTGCAATGTTTTTGCATCGGTTTGCGCCGGGGTTGGCGGCTGCGTAGTAATAATTATTGAGTCAGAAAAAAGCTGCAGCGCGCCAATGGCAACCTTGGTTGCAGCTGCAAGCGCAACCTCGCTCGCTTGCACGGTAGCCACGGCGCCGGCTTTTAACACTGCCGCGGTCGGATCGGCAACGGCAAATGCGGCCGCTGTAGTTTTGTAGCTGATAGTGGCCGTTGGCGGCGTAAAGCAGTCGCCGGTTTGCGATGCGTCGGTTGCTTTAAGCCCGTTCATCTCGGTACTCATGTCGGCGAATATCTGCGGCGCACCTTGAGACAAATAATCATCGGCAAAAGAGTGGCCCGAATAGTCGCCGTCGGTGCCCGTGGGCACAAGGTCTGCATTGTTAGGCAGCACGTCAAAGTGCAACGCGCGCAAAGCGGCTAATAATGTGTCGCCCGATGAGTTTATGTATGTGCCGCCGCCGGCAGTGTATGCGGCAGGGCTTGCTACGTTGTATACGGCAACCGACCCGTTTGGCTCGCCGTGCGAAAGCAAATAGTCATACATGCTGTTGGTATAAAAGGCTCCCTGCGAGTGGCCTACGAGCATAAGCTTGCGCGTAGTTACCTCGGGGTATATTTGCATCAATATAGTATTGAGGTCGAAGTTGGAAATAGATGCATTAAAAAGCTGGGCAGTCGACTCTGCCAAATCCCCCGCTCCAGCCAAGTGGCTTGGGTTGTAGCCGAGTTGAAAGTTTACCAGTTCGTTATTTATATGACCACCGTTTTGAAGATTAAATTTAACTTGTAATTTATTCTTATTTTCTCTTGCCTGTTCTTCAGTATCAAAAACTCCATTTACATATACAACTGTGTAGCCCAAAGCCGAGCATGAGGGTGTAGCCGCCAAGGCAAAGGCAGGGTTAGCTAGCAAGAAAAAGCCTATAAGTAAGGCTACTTTTTTCATAAAATATTGCTTTTTCGAACGCCGTAGTTCTAGTTCGAAAGTGAACTTATGTCAATATCACAATCGCTTGCATCATTTAACTGACCGTAGCTAGTTGTAAAACCAT
>CAIJVL010000045.1 GCA_903824155.1 Candidatus Adlerbacteria bacterium | reverse complement strand
GACGGCCTTGGTGAGGAAGTCTTCTGCGCTCCAGCCGCTTGGCGCGGTGTCGTAGGTGATGTTCCACCAGTTGTAGCCGCCTTGGGCGGTGGGTCCTCCTATCACCGTGCCCATGGCTCCGGTGGCTTGCGTACCCAAGAGTGTGCCGGTGGTGTTGGCCGTAGCGCGGACATTGAGCGGCCCTGAGGTAACTTGCACACGGTCATTGAGGGAGAATTTTGTGGAAACGGTACCTCCTGCCTGCGTCGTTGCGCTTGCTGAAGATGATTGAGCAGAGTTATTTCCTGCGGCATCATACGCCGCGACAGTGTACGAATATGCAGTAGAAGCAGTGAGGCCGGTGTCAGAGTACGAATTGGTTGCCACCGTCGCGATCTGCGTACCGCCGCGGAAGATCTTGTATCCCGTGACACCGACATTGTCGGTGGAAGCGGTCCAAGTGAGATTTATTTGTGAACTTGAGATCGCTGTAGCCGCGAGACTAGTCGGTGTGCTTGGTGCGGTAGTGTCCGCAGAACCTCCACCAGAAACCGCGAGTCCGGTAAAAGTCTTCACTGCACCCGACAGGACGGCGCTGTTGCCGAACGCATCTTTGATGGATCCTCCATTGAGATTGACTGCAGTAATGGCAAGGTTGGCTGCACTCTGCCCTGCCCCCACGGTGTACGTAAAGGTGAGCGTGTTGCTACCGGAGCCACCTGAGTAGGTTGCGATGCCGCCCGTGTTGAGTGAGAACGTCGGTGTACCGGTGACGGTCCACGGTTCAGCCATAGCGAGCGTGAAGGTGATCGTGCTACCGGACGTTACAGTCCCACTACTTGGCGAAGCGGTGATCGTGTAGAAGTCGCTGAAACTCGGTGTGTAGCCGGTAGAGTCAGGGTAGACGTAGTAGATAACCCCTACCTTGTTGCTCGAGCTTGGGACCGGGATGAGTGAGCCGGTCGTCATATCGACGAGGTCGTGAAGGATGGTCGGATTAGGAAGTGTGCTCAAAGTACTCGTATATGAACCGGCCGGGAACCACGGCGATTGGGTGTAGGCATTGACGCCGGTCGGATCGGTGTAGTTATCGAATACGGCCACGTGATCTCCTGTAGCAGTACCCGCGTCCTGCGTCACCGTCGCTCCCACTATGAAGTTGTCCTGCACTTTCGAAATGAGCGTGTTGTTGTGGACGGTAAGCCCGGTCATGGTGGCGCCCGGACATTCTGAATTTGCGGTCAGGAGCCCTTCACCGGAGAGACCGGCCTGGGATTGATATACTAGGTTGAAACCGACGTCGGAACCGGCAGCAATATGAGTGCCGCACCACTGAATGGTATCGGAGTGATCCGTCAGGTAGCCGATGTCTCTGAAGACGTTGTATTGGAAGAGCTCAACTTGCCCTCCATTGCCGGGATCATTGCCAGTGTCGAGCATGTCACCGCCGGAGTTGTGGAAGTAGTTGTAGCGGACGATGTCCGTGCCGACGTTGACGAAGGCCATTGTGTTGCCCGCTTGCACCGTCACTGCTTTGTTGTTGCCGTCAACCTCGTTATGCAGGAAGGTAAAATTACTGGAACCTTCAACAAGAACGGCGGTGCCCATTGCGCCTTGGTTGGTGCCATCGATAAATTTGCTGTTTTGCACTGTAACATTGCCGCCGGTGACATGGAGCGTCGTGCCGTTATGGAGTGAGAAGTCGTAGCCGTCGAGCACGGGGCTGCCCGAAGTACAAGTCACCGTGCTTCCACTAAAGGAACATCCTGATGGCAGGCCTCCAGTGGTCGGGTCTTTGAGAGTAGTGCCGGCCGGTACGCCGACTGCATAATCAACACCGGCAACGTTCCAGGGAGAGCGGGCAGTGTATCCATTAAGAATGGTCGGTAACTGCGGCGTCCCCGCTGAGGCACTTGAGCATCCATCTTGGTAAGCGGCGCCTTTTGGACACGCGCCTCCCCCGCTCACCACGGCCTGCGTCGTTGCACTCGCACCTGTTGATGCGGCCGACACATTGCCTGCAGCGTCAGTGGCTTTGACGGTATAGGTGTATGCAGTTGAAGCGGAAAGTCCCGAGTCAGAGTACGAATTAGTGCTTGGGGTGCCGACTTGTGTACCATTGCGGAATACTTGATAGCCCGTCACGCCGACGTTGTCGGTGCTTGCGGTCCAAGAGAGGTTGATCTGGCCTGAAGAGATGGCGGTTGCGGTTACGTTTGTTGGGACAGTGGGCGCGGTGGTGTCTGCAGGTGAAGCAACGGAGAAGGTTACCGATGCATTGCCGGAGATGTTGCCCGAGGCATCGGCGCATTTAACGTAGTAGGTGTAGGAGGTGCCGTTGGTGAGCGGTGAGAGCGTGGTTGAGTGCGAAAGGTTGCCGGTCGTGGTAAAGGCGCTCATTGAGGCGTAGGCGGTTGAAGAGACGGTGGAGTACCTGCAGGTGGCGGCTTCGTTGGTCGTAACAGAGAGCGTGGTACTTGTAGTGTTGGCCGCCAAGTTAGCGGAGGGTGCAGTGATAGTGACGGAGGGTGGTGTGGTGTCAGGAGCTGCAGGAGTGGTGACGGAGGCTTGGGTCGAAGCTCCTGATACATTGCCTGCCGCATCCGTCGCTTTGACGGTGTAGGTGTAGAGGGTGGATGCAATAAGGCCGGTGTTCTGGAAGGAGGTGGTCGTCACTTGCGCAATGGCGGTCAATCCCCCGTTGCGGAAGATCTGATAGTTGGTGACACCTACGTTGTCAGTGCTGGCGGTCCACGAGAGGTTTACTTGGGTAGCAGAGCTGGCAGTGGCCGTCAGGTTAGTGGGGATACTTGGCGGCGTAGTGTCTTGGGGTGCCAGGGTAGACACGGAGAATGCCGCAGATGACACGCCGACATTGCCAGAGGGGTCTTTGCAGGAGAGGTAGTACGTGTAGCTGCTTCCATTGGTGAGAGAAGAGAGCACAGCGGAGTGCGTAGTGCCTCCGGTGGTAGAGAATGATGTTTGGGATGATGAGGTCGCAGAGACGGTAGAGTACGCGCAGGTGGCGGCTTCGCTTGTGGTGAGGATGAGGGATGTGTTGGTGGTACCTGCGGCAAGGGTTGACGCAGGAGCTGTGACGGTGATCGTCGGAGGAGTAGTGTCTGCCGGTGGCGTGGTGCCGCCTCCCGATGATGAACCTCCTGCGCTGGTGCCACCGGATGAGCCGCCACCTCCTCCGCCTGAACCTCCGCCCCCGCCCGAAGAAGAAACAGGCGGTGTGTAGTTTTGAATGACAGAGGGCGCTCCGGCACTGCTACCCGAAGCACCACTACTTCCTCCACCTGAGCTGGCAGATGGAGAACCGGTTGTTGTGCCTAGGCTAGCGGTAGTTGCAATGATGGTATTAATAAGCGCCAAAGTCTTGGGGCCTACAGCGCCAACAGCCTCAAGGTTATTGGCAGTCTGGAGCTTTGCCACGGCTGCAGCGGTAAGAGAGCCGAAGTAGCCGGTTGGCGTGGTATTTAAATATCCTTTTTGTATCAGCAGTTGTTGGAGCGCAGTTACGTCAGCGCCGGTTGCACCGAGCGAGAGTGTGTGGGTAAGGGCGGCGGTGACCGTGGTCGTAGATGCTGGAGTTGCTGCAGAAGCCGAGCCACTGGAGAGGCCATTGAGAACAGCGCGGGTCTTGGGTCCCACGCCGCCAAAGGCTTCAATGCCGTTAGCTGCTTGGAACTTTGCTAACGCAGCGGCGGTAAGAGAGCCGAAGTAGCCGGTTGGCGTGGTATTTAAAAATCCTTGTTGCACAAGGATTTGTTGAAGCGCGGTGACGTCAGCGCCGGTGGAGCCTTGGACGAGGGGACGGGTAAAGGTTTGGGCACATACAATAATCGGAAGGAAGAGAACGACAAGGACCGTTAGTGCCCGTGTTTTCATATTCATATATATGAAGAAGTATACCGCAATTTTGGAGGCGTCAAATCACAAGGTGTGTGTATTAAGAATAAAAACTACTGTGGGCGGGGGCGAAAGGATCCTAACTGGGTCGGTCGCCCGTTTGCCATCTGGCTCTAGGTTCTTTCTACACGCAGTAACTCACTTCATTGAGTTTACCGCGGCTCTTGTTACAGGACCGAAATATCCTACAGCAGGCGTAATATGTTGGGCTTTCTGGAACTTAATAAGCGCAGCGCGCGTAGCATTACCAAAGTACGTGCTCTCTTTGCCTTTCGATCCTGGACCGGCGACAGAAACCGTGAAGCCTTGCACATTAAGAAACTGTTGAAGTTTTTGCACGCCGATATCAGTCTTACCAAGGTCAAGATTTTTGGAGAATTGGTAGTTTATTTTTTGTGCCGTGTTCATGATCGCCGTAGCTGCGGGCGTGCTGGTCGCTGTAGCAGTTGGGTTTGAAGCAATATACCCAACAGACAAAGGCCCTGTTATCACGCCTCCACCGCCACCTCTCGTTGAGGCCGGCGCAGCGGATGTAGAACATACTGTCGACTGCGGCGTGACCGTTACCGTACCTGAGGCTCCGGACGAAGACAGCGTAAGCACCGACGCCTGTGCGGTACAAGTATTGCTTGCGGTAAAAGTGCTAACGTCAACCGCAAGTTGTTGATAGGTTGGCGAAGTGATTTGTATGGATGAACCGGAAGAGAGGGTCACGGAAAAGTTTGAAGCGCTGACGACGATGGATTGCACTGCGGCATTTGAGCCGGTGACATTGAGCGTGTATCCACCAACGCTGATAACAGCGTTGGTGGTCAGTGTTAAATCATTGAACGCAGCAAAGGCAAGTGTTGGCAGAAAACAAGCCGCAAGTGCCGCTAATGCTAATAATTTTTTCATAGACTGTTATCGGCAGTAGTTACTCTCCACCTTCATCACACCTCCTGCAATATAAAAAGAGCCCGGCGATCCGTCGGCCTGGTTCATATTCACGCATGCCTTGCTCGAAGAAAGTCCGAGCTCGCCGATAGTAATGGTAGTTGTCGCGCTTGCACCAGAAGAAATTTGGAGCTTGGTCGCGGGCGTGGTGGTCCCAATGCCGACGTTGCCGCCCGTAAGGATCGTGAATGCGGTGATGGGAGAAAAGGCGTTGTTCGTGTCGAAGTTGATGCTCGCGTTGGTGCCCGTCCGTATCCCCCACAATCCGGCGCTTCCGATGAGGTTGCTGTACTTCTGCCAGTCGCTGCCGGCACCGCCATTGATGACGGCGTCGCTTCGCGGCGCATCGGCGTAGATCGATCCTCCTTCCACCTGCAGCGCTCCCAATGGGCCGTTCGTATTGATACCGACCGCGCCGTTTGAAGCGAGATAGAGTTGCTTGTTGTTAACACCGATACTTCCCTGCAAGCCGAGGGTCGCCGCGGGACTCGTCGTCCCGATGCCGACGTTGCCGCTTTGAATAATGAGCTTCGATAGCGTATTGTCGCGGCCGAAATAGAAGTTGCCGCCGTCCGCCTGCGGATCAAAATTGATGCCGGTGCCAGCGCTGTTCCAACCACGGATGCGCAATGACCCGGTCATCGCTGTGGAGTTGGTAACGAGCACGTCCCCATCCACGACTTCTAGCTTCCCGGCGGGAGACGTCGTCCCAATACCAACATTACCCGTGAACAGACTTTGACCGGTAACGCTCAGCATTCCGTCGGTCTGTATATTGGTGCTAATGGTTGTCGAGGCAAGAGCGGTGGATGTTGCAACCATCGACAACAAAGCCAGCGAGACAAGATTTAAAAAAATATTCCGCCTGCTAAAGTATTTTTTCATATACTCGATATTGTACCTTGTTTTACTAACGCACAAAATGCACACGTTCTGATAACACTCAAACGGTAAAAAGTTCGGTATCCCTTCGCCCTCGAACTTTTTCGGAAAATCGCGATTTCCAAGAAACCCTTATTCTTCAATGCGGGACGGTCGCGATACACCGTCTCACGTTCCTGCGGAGGCGGAGAGATTCGAACTCTCGAACCCTTGCGGATTGCCGCCTTTCCAAGGCGGTGCACTAGACCACTATGCGACGCCTCCAAGCGCGGCTCAACTATACCAACTTACCTTTAAACAGAAAAATATTCCAGGCGCGTTATTTGGCTGTACAATATAGTAGATGCGCTTACATCATTTGCACACCCGCAAACGTCGCGAGCCCTACCCCGCTAAAGCCAGGTGGCTTCGTATGCTCGACTTTATCGTCTATGGGGCGGGTATTTTAGGGCCACTGGCAACCTATCCGCAGGTGTATCAAATATATTCAACACAAAATGCCACGGGCCTCTCTCTTTTGACCTGGGGGACGTATGCCCTTTTGGACATACCCTTTATCGTATACTCGTATTTGCATCGCGAGCCTCCGCTGATCATCTGCTATATCTTGTGGTTTGTATTTAACGTGGCTGTCACCATAGGCATACTGTTATATGGCGGGCATTAGGCAACCAAAAACGAGGGTGATTTTATCCCAGCAATGCCTTAATGCGCTCCTCAATCGGCGGATGGGTTGAGAAAAGACGGGTCAAAAAGCTCTTGGCCGCCTGCGGGCCAAACGGGTTAGATATGTACAGATGCGCAGTCGAGGTCGAGGCGGTGCGCAAAGGCTGCGCGTAGGCACCAATTTTGCGCAGAGCAGAGGCTAATCCTTCCGGGTAGCGCGTCAGCAGCGCGCCCGATGCGTCGGCCAAAAATTCGCGCTTGCGCGATACGGCCAGCTGCAGCAGCGTTGCAAAAATAGGCGCCAATATCAAAAGCGCGATAGCGATGATCATGAGTATGGGATTGTTATTGTCCCTATTACTATCGCGATTACCTCCCCATATCATCGAACGCAAAAAGAAATTGTCCGCAATGGAGATAAACCCGACCAGCACGACCGCCACGGTCGAAACAAGCATGTCGCGGTTGCCGATGTGCGACAGCTCGTGCGCCAATACGCCGGTCAGTTCATTTTCGTCCATCATGTTAAGGAGGCCCGTCGTAACTGCGACCGACGCATGGTACTTGTTGCGGCCGGTTGCAAAGGCATTGGGCTGCGGGTCGTTAAGAATGTAGAGCTTTGGCTTGGGCAATCCGGCAGTGATGCACAAATTCTCTACCACGCGGTGCAAGGTTGGATACTCGGACTCCAAGGCCGGCTGAGCCCTCGCCTGTGCGATAACGATAGTGTCCGAAAACCAGTAGGCAGAAATATTCATCACGACTGCGACAATCACCGCGACTATTAAAATGCCAGGGCTGTTAAAGTACCAGGAAATGGCCCATCCCAAGCCGATGACAAGGCACAAAAAAGTAAACATGAGTGCCCATGTCTTACCGATATTTTCGTCTTGGTGGGTGTAGAGTGTTGCCATACAGCAACTATTTAGAATTTAACCGCAACAGGCTCGCGGGCTGCGGCGTCGGCGGCATCCAGCTGGAAGTACTCCATCGGCTGGAAGCTAAAAGTTGAGACAATGATATTGCCGGGGAAGCTTTGCATGGCAGTGGTAAGGTCGCGCACATTGCCGTTGTAAAAGCGGCGCGCTGCCTGGATCTTGTCCTCGGTATCGGCAAGCTGGTGCTGCAAGTCGAGGAAGTTTTGATTGGCCTTAAGGTCCGGATACGCCTCCGATACCGCAAAGAGGCTCTTGAGCGCTCCCGAGAGCATATTTTCGGCTTGGCCTTTTGCCTCGGCACCTGAGGCGTTCATTGCTGCGGCACGCGCTGCGGTAACATTTTGAAATACGCTGGACTCGTGGCTCGCGTAGCCTTTGACCGTCTCTACCAAGTTAGGGATAAGGTCATAGCGGCGCTTGAGCTGCACATCAATATCGGCCCAAGCCTCTTTGGCGCGCTGCACCATGCGCACAAAGCCGTTGTAAGCGAAGATAGCCCACAAAACAATTACGGCTAATACTCCCAGCACAATATATAGAGTGGTCATGCCCTAATTGTAACACTTCTGCTGAGATTGCAAGAGCGTTCTAATTGCGGTATTTTTATAGCGGAAGCAACAGCAACAGGAGCTACCGTGGACGAAGACATGGAAGAGATACGGCGCAAACCTCTCATTTTGCCGCCAGGCACATCGTCGAAGTCGGTAAAACTTGATGGCGACCTCTCAAGTACTCTTGAAGTCAAAAGTACCACAGAAGCTGACACCGAGAAGCGTGCCAGGCCCAAAAAGAAACTGGTCGGCACCGCCCGGGAAAAAACCCGCCGCTTTGGAGGCAAATAAGCCCCGTTAACAAAATCGCCCCGCATTCCTGTGGGGCGATCTTTTTTTATTTAGTATTCCATGCCGCCCATGTCGGGGGCCGGATTTTTATCTTCTTTCGGCTCGTCGGCTACAGCCGCTTCGGTGGTAAGGAATATCGCCGCAGCGGATGACGAGCGCTCAAGCGCCGTGCGCGTTACCTTAAGCGGGTCGATGATGCCCTTTTTAATCATGTCTTCTATCGGCGTCATGGTTACTGCGTTAAGGCCGGCGTTCTCGTTCTGTATCTTGCGGATAGTTTCCAGTATTACCGACTCCGAGCCAAAGCCGCAGTTTTCAATTATTTGGCGGATGGGCTTTTCGCAGGCGTCCAAGACTATAGAGTAGCCGCGGCCAAACTCGTCAAACGTAAATTCGTTCTCGCTTTTACCTCCTTTGTTTTTGGCCAGCTTCTCTTCGATATTTTTACGCACGTTCATTGCTGCACGCAAAAGCGCGCTTCCGCCGCCAGCCACGATACCCTCTTCAATAGCCGCTTTGGTTGCGTTTACCGCGTCCTCAATTTTTAATTTAAGGTACTTCATCTCCGTCTCGGTTGCAGCGCCCACGCGCACCACCGCAACGCCGCCGGTCATTTTTGCCAAGCGCTCTTCGAGCTTTTCTTTATCAAATTTTCCGTCAGTTGTTTTTATTTGCGCACGAATTTCCGCAACGCGCGCTTCGATAGCCTTTTTAGCGCCTGCGCCGCCCACAATAACCGTTGAGTCTTTTTTAGAGACAACCTTTGCCGCCTTGCCGAGCATGTCTAACGTCGCATCCTCAAACTTGGTGCCGGTTTCGCTCTCGGAAATAACCGTGCCGCCCGT